>JAEYTN010000142.1 GCA_023433985.1 Pseudomonadota bacterium
GAGTTGCAGTGGGCGACGGTATCGAATTCCTCGGTGCCGGCAATCGAGCGTACATAATCAGGCGACCATTTGGAGATATCGACGCCGGCTGCCTGAACCGGCGAAGTCGTGAGGCCAGCGGCGAGAACCGCTGCCGTTACGCCATGCGCAATTGCACGGCCAGTTCCGTGGTTGGACATTCAGTTTCCTCCTCCAAACCCACAGCCGCGCCCCTCGCGACAGCCGAGGATTTTCTCCGGCTAAGTGCCGTTTCTGCATTTATCGCCCGGTTTTTTGAACAGGCAACCGGAATTTTGCGAAATTTGGGCCGAGCATCTGGAAATTGGCAGCGGAAACCGGCAAAGCTCCTGAGCCAGACCAGCTGCGGAAGCGAGATTGATGAGCGAGTTCAAGGCCCGACCACCCGTGGGGATCGATCCGACAGGGGTGTCGGAGGAGGGGGCCGCCGTCTACGACCGCATTCGCGACGACATCATCTCGGGGCGGCTCGAGGCCAATGCACGGCTGGTGGTGGCGGAGCTCAGCGAGCGGCACAACTCGCCGGCCAATGCGGTGCGCGAGGCGCTGCAACTCCTGCGCTCTCAGGGTTTCGTGCTGCTGGTGCACAACAAGAGCGCCCGGGTACGGCCCATCGACCGGGACTTCGTGCGCGACGTCTATGAGATCGGGGTGCTGATCGAACCCTCGATGGTGCGCTGGTTCGTCGAGATGGCGACGCCGGGCGATATCGCCGAGCTCGAACGGATCCAGGGGCTGATCGAGGAAAACGACTTCGCCGATCCGATCCTCCACAGCGAGCTGGACACCCAGTTCCACACGCTGATGTACGACCGGCACTACAACCACCTGGCGGCCGAACTGTGGTGGAAGCACCGCGAGCTGCTCAGGGCGCTGGCGCGGCGCTACAGCTACACGCTATCGCGGCGGGCGCAGGTGATCCGCGACCATCGCGAGCTGCTGCGGATGGTGAAGGAGGGGGACGCCGACAACGCGGCGGCGTTGATCGCGGCGCATGTCGATGGGGCAGGGCGGCACGTGCTCGAGCAGATGCGGGCGGCGAGCTCGGCACGCGCCGGCTGAGCGATTTCAGAAAAGACCGGAGGGAGGAATTCGATGAAGATCACGAGTGTCGAGCCGTGGCTGGTGAAAGCCTCGAGCTCGTATTGGGGGGAGTACCTGTTCGTCGAGGTGAAGACCGACGAGGGGATTTCGGGGTGGGGGGAGATCACCTCGACCACCAAGATCGCCAACCGGGCGCTCTGCGCCATCCTCAAGCAGGTCAGCAACCAGATCAAGGGCGAGGACCCCAGCCGGATCGAGCGGCTGTGGCATAAGCTGTTCCGCAGCTTCACCTACATGGGCAGCCGCGGGGCGGCGTGCGAGGCGGTCTCGGCCATCGACATTGCGCTGTGGGACATTCGCGGCAAGGTGCTGGGCCTGCCAGTCTACGAGTTGCTGGGCGGGGCGGTGCGCGACGAGATTTCGCTCTACACGCACCCGGACCAATCGAAGTTCACCTCCGAGCAGGGGGTGATCGACGAGATCACCGATATCGTGAAATCCGGCCACAAGGCGCTGAAGTTCGACCCTTATCCCTACCAGGGCGACCGCGAGCAGCGGGACGGCTACCTCGATGGGATGATGAGCCGGGCCGACGAGAAGAAGGCGGCGGACCTGACGGCGCTGATCCGCAGGACGGCCGGGCCGGAGGTGGAAATCCTGATCGACGCGCACGGGCGCTTCGACGTGCCGACGGCGATCCGGCTTTGCCGGTCGCTCGAGGAGGCCGGCAACATCGACTGGTTCGAGGAGCCGGTGCCGCCCGAGAGCTACGGGGCATTGAAGCAGGTGCGCGAGAAGGTGAACGCTGCCATCTCGGTGGGCGAGCGGGCGCATACCAAGTGGGATTTCGTGAAGATCCTCGAGGACAAGCTCACCGACTACATCATGCCGGACGTGACCTGGGCCGGCGGCATCACCGAGATGAAGAAGATCGCGACGCTGGCCGAGGCCTACTATGTGCCGATCTCCCCGCACGACGCGGGTGGGCCGATCAACGTGCTGGCGGGCGCGCATGTGATGATGACGGTGCCCAACTTCTACCGGCTCGAGACCTCGCGCTGGGACCTGTCGGGCTACAACGAGCTGATGCACACGCGGCTCGACAACTCCAACGGGGCACTGAAGCTGCCGCGCGTGCCGGGGCTGGGGATCGAGCTCAACCGCGACTATCTCGAGGCCAACAAGATCGAGACGGCGTGAGGGCGATGCGATGAAGATCACCGGCATCGAAACCGTCATCGTCAACGCGGTGCACCGCAACTGGATCTTCGTGAAGGTGCTGACCGACCAGCCGGGCCTGTGGGGCTGGGGCGAGGCGACGCTGGAATGGAAGACGCGGGCGGTGAAGGGGACGATCGAGGACCTCGCACCGTTCCTCGTCGGGCAGGACCCGATGCGGATCGAGCACCTCGTTAACACCATGACGCGGTTCAGCTTCTGGCCGCTGGGGTCGATCGGGCTCACCGCCGTGTCGGGCATCGAGCATGCGCTGTGGGACATCAAGGGCAAGGCGCTCGGCGTGCCGGTGTGGCAGCTGCTGGGCGGCAAGGTGCGCGACCGCGTGCGGGTCTACACGCACCTCAGGCGCGGCTCGGCGTCGGCTCGGGTGTCGAACCTCGACATTCCCGCCTTCGTCGATGCGGTGCAGGAGACGGTCGAGATGGGCTACGACGCGGTAAAGCTCGGCTTCGTGCCCTATACCGGCTACGACGCGCCGCTGCCTTCGGTGAAGCATGTCGAGAAGCTCGCCGCGGCGGTGCGGGAGCGGGTGGGCGATGGCGTCGACATCATGACCGACTTCCACGGGCGGCCGGATTCGCTCGATGCGGCGATCGCCTACATCAAGGCCATCGAGCCGATCAAGCCGCTGTTCTGCGAGGAGGTGATCCAGCCGGGCGACACGCGGGCGATGGCCGATATCGCACGGCGGGTGGATTGTCCGCTGGCGACGGGCGAGCGGCTGTTCACGCCGCGGGAGTTCGCCGAGGTCGCCGAGACGCGGGCGGTGGCCTACATCCAGCCCGACCTTGCGCACTGCATGGGGATTTCGGGCGGGCGGAAGATCACGGCAATCGCCGAGGCGGCGCACCAGGGCGTGTGCCCGCACAACCCGATGGGGCCGGTGGCGGGCGCGGTGGCGCTGCAGTTCGACGCGGCGACGACGAACTTCGTGATCCAGGAGGAGGCGGTGGGCATCGTGCCGTGGTTCGAGGAGATCTGCTCGGTCTACCCCTTGCAGCTCGACGGGGGCTCGTGGCTGATACCGGACGCGCCTGGGCTGGGGATCGAGATCGATGAGGTGGCGGCAGCGAAGTACCCGTTCGCGCAGGAGGTGATCCCGGCGACGGAGTCGGTGCTCAAGGATGGGCGGATCGCGAACTGGTGAGGGCGGCCGGCCCCCGCCTCGTTCAATCCTGCAGCAGGCGCTGCGCTTGCGGGCGCCAGCCCAGGAGGCGTTCGGCCTTGCCCAGGTCGTGCTCCTGGCCGGTTTCGTCGCCGACGATGTAGATGGCCTCGAAGCGGGGCTCCGCTCCCAGCGCGTTGACCGCGGCGAGGTAGGCGCTGGCCATGTCTTCCTCGTCGAGGGGATAGACGTAGCTGCCGTCGCCGGCGCGCCGGGGGTCGCGGCGCTGGGCGAGGTAGTCGGCGCGGGTACGGGGGCCGCTGATGCGCAGGCCCAGGATGTCCATGCCGAACCAGCGGGCGAAATAGGCGCAGATCTGCTCGCCGAGACCCTTGCTCAGGCCGTAGACGGACGGGGTGTCGAGGGGGACGGTTTCCTCGGCGGGGTAGAAGTCGCGACCGCGGTAGTGGACGCTCATGGAGCTGGTGTAGACGCCGCGCTTCACCCCAGCTTCCTGCGCCAGGTAGAGGAAGAGGTGCAGGGCCTTGGTGTTGAGGTCGTAGTTGGCGAGGATGGTGTCGACGTCCTGATGCGTGGACATGCCGCCCTGGCCGTTGCGCATGGCGAGCCAGACGAAGGCATCGATGCCCTCGAGGGCGCGGCGGAGGGCGTCGGGGTCCAGCGCCGAGCCCTCGATGAACTCGACATCCGGTTCCGCCGGCGGCGCGAGGTCGAGCACGCGCACGGTGTGGTGGCGCTTCAGGTAGGGCGTGATCAGCTTGCCGACATGGCCGGCGCCGCCGACGAGGAGGAGTTTCATTGCGCGGCCGCCTTCTCGCCGGTGTCGAGGATGCGGATGCCGTTCTCCTTGGCGATCTCGTGGAAGAGCGCGCCGACCACCGGCAGTTCCTCGGAGGAGTTGCCCTCGGCGATAATCGGGGCGTCGGGGTCCAGTGCCTCGAGGCGCTTGAACAGGGTGGCGAAGTCCATCAGGCCCTTGCCGGGGCAGCCGTCCTGCAGGTGGATGGCGAGGCGGTTCTCGACCCAGATGTCCTTGGCGTGGGCGCTGCAGATGTGCTTGCCCAGGACGTCGAAGTGGTGGTTCACGGCGCCCGCGGTGTCGTAGATGGTCTCCAGAGTGATCCAATTGGCGCTGTCGTAGTCGCAACGAACCCAGGGGGAGTCGACCGCATCGAGGATGCGCCTGGCGACTTCGGCGGTGCGCGGCGTGACCAGGGAGTGGCACTCCAGGCTGAGGAAAACGCCAGCATCTTCAGCGGCCTTGGCGCACTCCTTGAGCGTTCGAATCAGCTGGTTCTCGGCCTTGGCCGTCCAGTTGTCGGGGTGCGGGAACCACGGGCCGGCGGGGTTCATCGAGCCGGGACCGGTGTCGATGCCGCGGGCGCCCATCCAGCCGGCGAGCTTCAGCGCGGCCTGCACGACGCGAACGGACTGGGCGCGGGCGGCTTCGTCGGAGGTGACGAGGTTCTGCCAGTAGCCGGTGCACTGGAAGAAGCTGACGCCTTCGTCGGCGAGGAGCGCCTTCAGCCGTTCGGCGTCGGCGCGCGGGGTGGTCAGCGGGTCGTTGTCGCGGAAGCGGGTGAAGATACCGGAGAAGCCGGCGTCACGGACGCGCCGGCACATGGCGGAGTCCACGTCGTTCATATTGGCGGGGAGGAAGCACCCGCTCATTCCGAGGCGCATGGTTGTATCCTGAGATGCCGGGGGAGGCGACCGCGCTGGGCCGCCTCGCGATGATCAGGCGTTTTCGCCGATGACGCTCCAGCGCTCTTCGCGCGGGCTCGTGGGGCGGAAATCGTAGCGGTCGACCCCCAGAGCGTGAAGGGTGGCGCGCTCGATGAGGGAGAACTCGGCCGGGTCCGCGCGGTTGAGGTTCATCGGCTCGCGCAGCACCACGGGCGGGTTGGTCATGAAGCGGACGTTGCCCGAGTGGTTGTTCGAGCTGGCGTGCAGCATGAAGGGGTGGAGGATGATGAAGTCGCCGGTCTCGCCGGTGATCTCCTCGAACTCCTGGCACTGGTCGATCAGCCTGCCGAAGGCATCGCCGTCGTCGACGCCCTCGGGGTGGGCGGCCAGGTATTCGGCCACCACCTTGATCGAGTCGGGGGCAACGAAGGTGCCGCCGCCTTTGTGAACGACGTCGGACCAGTAGACGATGGTGAGCAGGCCCTGCTCGCGGCTATCGAGGAAGTGGCGGAAGAAGCTGCCATCCTTGTGCCAGCCGCCCGAGGCAGGCGAGGGCGGATCCCATGGCTTGTCGGCGCCGCGGCGGAAATTCACCACGAAGGCGTCGGACCATTCGGTGCTGTCGATGGTGGTGAAGTGCTGAGACTCGATTTCCATCACGCGATGGTCGATGCGGTCCTCGCCGCCGGTGACGTCGCAGAGCGCGGCCCAGCCCTTAGGAGAGATGTCCTTGATGCGCGCCGTGTTGTGGCGGTCCATCCAGACGATGTCCTTGGTCCAGGTAGAGCGGTCGACCGGGTCGTAGCCGAGGCGGCCATAGGCCTCGTCGGTCCACTTCTTCGCCAGCGCCGGATCGACGCAGTTCTTCACGCGCACATAGCCCTTCTCGATGAAGTGCCGGGCGTCGGCTTCGGACAGGACCTGCAACTGGCGGGCCATGGGGTTTCCTCCTCGTGGAAATTCGGTCAGGGCCGAACGATGCCGCCGTCCCTGCGGCGGTCTTCGGCCATGTAGTAAGTCTTGCTGGCGCGCTCAGGATCGAGCAGCGCATTGGCCTTGGCAATGTCGATGTCGAGGCCCAGGCCGGGTTGGTCGTTGCCGTAGAGGTAGCCGCCTTCGAGCACGGCGTGGCCGGGGAAGAGGTCGTATTCCTCGGGCTTGAAGTGGTTCTCCTCCTGGATGCCGAAGGCGGTGGAGGCAAGGTCGACATGCATGGCGGCCATCTGGTTGACCGGATCGTTGTCGCCGCCTTCCTGCCAGGCGGTCTGCACGCCGAACCACTCGCACAGCGTGGCGATCTTGCGGGCCTGGGTGATGCCGCCGCCCTTGGAGATGCGGACGCGGACGAAATCGATCAGCCGCTCGGTGATCAGCGGCACGTATTCGTGCGGGTTGATGAAGAGCTCGCCCATGGCCTGCGGCGTGGCGCACTGCTGACGGACGAGACGATACCACTGCACCTGTTCGGGGGAGAGCAGGTCCTCGAGGAAGTAGAGGCGGTAGGGCTCGAGCAGCTTCGCCAGTTGCACGGCATTGTGCGGAGCGAGGTGCTCGTGCACGTCGTGGGTGAATTTCGGGCCCCAGCCGAGCTTGTCGCGCAGGTGGGCGAACATCTCGGGGATGGCCTGGAGATAGGCGTCGTCGTCGAAGGCCTTGTCCTGCGGCCAGTGGTTCCTGGGGCCGCGGGCATTGGCGCGATCGAGGAAGCCGCCGCCGCCGTAGTTGCCGAGCTGGCAGCGAATGACCGTGTAGCCTTCCTCCCAGTAGCGGCGGACGTCGTCCTCGAGCTCGGTGAGGCTGTCGCCCTGGGCGTGGGCGTAGGCGGCGACCGCGCTGCGGGTCTTGCCGCCGAGCAGCTGGTAGACCGGCATGCCGGCTTCCTTGCCCTTGATGTCCCACAGGGCCATGTCGATCCCGGCCTGCGCGGTGTTGAGCGTGGCGTCGTTGCGCCAGTAACCGGAGGTGTAGACGGACTGCCAGATGTCCTCGATGCGGCTCGCGTCGCGGCCGATGATCAGCGGCGCGACCGTTTCGATAGCCGTCTGCACGACCTTGCACCGGTAGTGGTCGGAGGCCGAGCCGATGCCGTAGAGGCCGGGCTGGTCGGTCAGCACCTTGACGAAGAGCCAGGTGCCGTCGGCACGGGTGCGGATGGTTTCGATGCCGGTGATCTTGGTCATCTGAAGGCGACGTCCGTTGGGGGGCAAAAAGAACCGGGCGCAGCTGTTCGCGCCCGGCTCAGCGATTGGTTCGAGGGCGCCCTCAGTACTTGGCGGCGAGCTTCTCGACCTCGGCCTGGGCCCAGGCGACAGCCTCCTCGACCGACGCGCCGTCGACCACGACCTTCTGGAACGACTGGCTGACGATCTTGGCGACGCCGACCTCGGCGTTGAGGGCCGATGGCGGACCCTTGTAGCCGTCGACGATGCCGCTCTCGGCCATCGCGTTGAAGTTGGCGAAGGCCGGAGTGTCCTTGAACAGCGGCATCGAGGCG
>JAEYTN010000159.1 GCA_023433985.1 Pseudomonadota bacterium
GGCCCGACCTGCGCCCGGTGCAGCGCGGAGACGTGGCCGCGCGAGCCGAGCGCCCGGGCCAGGTCGCGCGCCAGCGCCCGGACATAGGTGCCCTTCTCGCAGGTCATCTCGAGTTCGGACGTTTCGCCCGTATGCGCGACCAGGGTCAGCGCCTCGATGAAGACCGGCCGGGGCTCGAGCACCACCTGCTCGCCGGCGCGGGCAAGGTCGTAGGCGCGCTCGCCATCGACCTTGATGGCCGAGAAGGCGGGGGGAGTCTGCATGATCTCGCCGGTGAAGGCGGGCAGTGCGGCGCGGATCGCGGCTTCGTCGGGGCGGAGATCCGAGCGTTCGGTGACGTCGCCCTCGGCGTCGTCGGTGGCGGTTTCCTCGCCCCACTTGATGCTGAAGCGGTAGACCTTCCTGCCATCCTGCACGACCGGCACGGTCTTGGTCGCTTCGCCCAGCGCGATGGGCAGCACGCCGGTCGCAAGGGGATCGAGCGTGCCGGCATGGCCGGCCTTCCTGGCGCCGAGCAGCCAGCGCACCTTCCCTACCGCCTGGGTGGACGTCATGTCATAGGGCTTGTTCAGGACGATCCAGCCGGACACGTCCCGCTTCGGTCTCTTCTCGCTCACGGGGCGCACCGTCGACCGGCATGAAGCCGGTCGCCTGCCCCATCGCGGGGGCGGCCGACGACGGCCGGGGTCCGCGCCGGGCTCGTCCAAAGTCTCGAGGCCATGGTCAGTCGGCGTCCTTCTCGTCGTCTTCATCCTTGTGCAGGTCGCGTTGCACGCGCTCGGAGCGGAGGATGGCGTCGATACGGCCGAACTCGTCGAAGGTATCATCGACGAAGAACCGGAGGTCGGGGGCGAATTTCAGGTCGAGCTCGGGGGCGATGCGGCCGCGGATGAAGCGATGGTGGCGGTTGAGCGCGGCAACGACTTCGTCGGCGCCCTCGCCGCCGAGCGGCATCACATAGGCGTTGGCGAGCTTGAGGTCGGGGGTCATCCGCACCTCGGGCACGGTGATGACCTTGCCCTCGAGCAGCGGGTCCTCGATCTCGCCGCGCGCGAACACGCCCGACAGGGCGTGGCGGACGAGCTCGCCGACGCGCAGCATGCGCTGGGACGGGCCCGCCGGTTTGTGGGTGTCACGTTTCATCCGCCCGAGTTAGGCGCTTGCCGGTGCGGCGTCAACTTTGCGCTTTGCGGCGATGAGCCGGTCTAGGCCATCGAGGATGATCTCGAGGCCGAAATCGAAGGCCAGGTCGGGGTTGCCGAGGCCGTAGAGTTCCCCGACCACGGCACCGACGCGGCTCGCCACCGGATAGGGCGAGAAATCCAGCGTCTGCATGAAGGGCTCGATGGTGTACCACCACTCGTCGTCGCTCATGCCGGTCTGCGCCTTGACCATGCTGGCGCGCACCACGTCGCGGACGGCGCCGTGCACATAGTTGGCGACGAGGATGACGGAGAAATCCATCTCGATCTCGGTGAGGCCGAGGCCATCGAAGGCGCTGAGGAAGGTATCGTAGGCCCGGACCGTGTTGGGTCCCAGCGCCGGCCGGTGCGTGCCGATCTGCAGCGCCCAGGGATGGGCAAGGTAGAAGGCGCGGAAGCTGCGGGCGACCATGGTGACATTGGCCCGCCAGTCCTCGGGCCTGAACTTCGGCGGCTCCTGGCCGGCCTCGGGCCCGGTGGCGACGGCATCGAGCATCAGGTCGAGCAGCACGGCCTTGTCGGGGATGTGGGTATAGAAGCTCATCGGCGAGATGCCGACCGCTTCGGCAACCCGGCGGGTGGAAACCGCCTCGATCCCTTCGGCATCGGCGATGGCAACGGCGGCAGCGACCAGCTCGGCGACGCTGGTTCGCGACTTCGGTCCGCGCTTGCCGGCAGGCGCCCTGCCCCACATCAGCTCCAGCGTCCGGATGGGGTCGCCGCGCCCGGCAATTTCCTCGGCCATCGATGCTCCAAATAACCCTTTACACCGTACGAGATTCGAGCTAGGTCGAACTCCGTACACTGCACATTGTTATCGCCGGATGCCGCAAATGTCGAGCGGCGCGTCGAAATCGAGCCTGCTGACACGACATGTCAGTGGGGCCCGCTAGGCTTTGTGCATCGGCAAGGGGAAGAGGAGCAAACGATGATTCATGCCCGCGGACTGAAACGCAGCTTCAGGAGCAAGACCGGCACGGTGGAAGCGGTGCGCGGCCTCGATCTCGACGTGGCCGAAGGCGAGCTCGTGGCCTTCCTGGGCCCCAACGGCGCCGGCAAATCCACCTCGGTGCGCATGCTGACCACGCTGCTGCCGCCGACCGAGGGCAGCGCCAATGTGGCCGGGCACGACGTGGTGAGCGACCCCGCGGCGGTACGGCGGCAGATCGGCTATGTCGGGCAGGGCAGCGGGGCCGGCGCCTATCACAAGGTGCGGGACGAGCTGATCACCCAAGGCGCGGCGCAGCGGATGAGCCGGGCTGACGCGGCGCGGCGGGCAGACGAACTGCTGGGCATGCTGG
The DNA here is from genome assembly GCA_023433985.1 of Pseudomonadota bacterium. Classification (GTDB taxonomy): domain Bacteria; phylum Pseudomonadota; class Alphaproteobacteria; order Rhizobiales; family Devosiaceae; genus Devosia_A. Next base: position 2,504 of record JAEYTN010000159.1, read on the forward strand.
AGCTTACGGGACTGGAAGCCCGCACCGGCATGAGCCTGTCGGGCGGGCAGAAGCGGCGGCTCGACGTGGCGCTCGGCCTGATGCACGGCCCGCGCGTCCTGTTCCTCGACGAGCCTTCAACCGGGCTCGACCCGCATAGCCGCGCCAACCTATGGGAGCACATCCTCAAGCTCAAGCAGGCGAGCGGCATGACCGTGTTCCTCACCACGCACTATCTCGACGAAGCCGACTCCATGGCCGAGCGGGTGATGATCATGGACAATGGCCAGATCATCGCCAACGACACGCCCGAGCGACTGAAGGCCGAGCTCGCGGGCGACCGCATCACCGTGGATGTCAGCGATCCCGGCGCGGCGGCGGAGATCGCCGCCAACCTGCCGGAGGCGCGCGAGGTTGCGGCAGACGGCGCGCGGCTGGGGGTGACGGTGAAGGGCGGCGAGGCGGTGCTGCCGGAGTTCATCCGGGCCCTCGACGCGCGGGGTACCAGGGTGCTCAGCGCCAATGTTCGCCGACCGACGCTCGACGACGTATTTCTCGGACTGACCGGCCGTTCGCTCCGGGAGGCCGCAGCATGACCACCGGTGCCTTCCAACCCATCCGTCACCGGGCGACGCGGCCCGCTCTTCCGCCGGACGAAGCGCCTCGCCCATCCGCCACAGGCGGCTTGCTTCAGGCACCGAAGCCTACCTTGCCGGCCCGCCTCTTGCCGCCACAGGGCACGACCGAGTCCGACGCCAGCTTTGCCCGCCGCATCTGGGAGACCCTCTCATGACTTTCGTTCGCGATATCGCCACCTCGTTCAACCGCGAGATGAAGCCGACCCTCGCCGATCCCTCGTGGATGGCGTTCGGGCTGGTGCAGCCGCTGCTCTACATTGCCTTCTTCGTGCCGCTGCTCGATGTCGGCGGCTCGACCGGTGCGACGCTGCAATGGTTCGTCCCGGGCATGATCGTGATGCTCACGCTGTTCGGCACCGCGATGGTGGGCTGGAGCCTGACGGAGGAACTGATGAGCGGAGTGCTGGAGCGGTTCCTCGCCACCCCGATGAGCCGCCCGGCGCTAATCTTCGGCCGCTCGCTCAAGGAGATGTTTCCGCTGGCACTGCAGGCGATCGCGATGATCGTGATTGCCTGGCCGTTCGGGCTGCAGCTGTTTCCGCTGCAGATGCTGATCGGCCTCGCCGTGCTGGCGCTCTTCGGCGCGGGGGTGGCAGCGCTCTCCTACGCGCTCGCCATCGCGGCGCGGCACAATACCTCATTGTTCTACATGGTGAGCCAGTCGGTGGCGTTGCCGCTGATGCTGCTGGGCGGGGTATTGCTGCCGATCGAGAATGGGCCGGGCTGGCTTTTTCTCGCGAGCCGCTTCAACCCGCTGACCTACCTGGTGGAGGCCGAGCGCGCGCTGTTCGCGGGCGAGCTGTTCAGCGCCACGGTGGGCTACGGCCTGATCGTCGCGGTGCTCACGGCCCTGGTCGGACTCACGGTTGGGGCGCGAGCCATCCGCAGGGCCAGCCTCTAGAGAACGATATTCGAGGGGTTGCTATTGGCAGCCCCTTCCCTTATTCAACCAAACGGTAAAACACGGGAAGGAATGGACGCATGTACGGTTCGATCCGGATCCGCGGCGCGCGCGAGAACAACCTCAAGAACGTCTCGCTCGATATCCCGAAGCGCAAGATCACCGTGTTCACCGGGGTTTCCGGCTCGGGCAAGTCGTCGCTGGTGTTCGGCACCATTGCGGCGGAAAGCCAGCGGCTGATCAACGAGACCTACCCCGCCTTCGTGCAGCAGTTCATGCCGCATTACGGCCAGCCCGAAGCGGACGAACTCGAGAACATCTCGGCCGCGATCATCGTCGACCAGCAGCGGCTGGGAGGCAATTCGCGCTCCACCGTCGCCACGGTGACCGATGCGGCGCAGATGCTGCGGGTGGTGTTCTCGCGCGTCGCCGAGCCCAGGCTCGGTCCGCCGGGGCTCTACTCCTACAACGACCCGCGCGGCATGTGCCCCGACTGCGAGGGCATCGGGCAGGTCGCTGCGATGGATATGGCGGCGGTGATCGACGAGTCGAAGTCGCTGAACGAGGGCGCCATCCTGCCCAAGGACTTCGCGGTCGAAAGCTGGTGGTGGGAAATCTACCGGAACTCCGGTCTGTTCGACATGGACAAGCCGGTGCGGGAGTTCAGCGAAGAGGAGCGGCAGAACCTGCTGCATCTCGATGACGGGCGGAAGATCAAGGTGGGAAAGATCGGCCTCACCTACGAGGGCGTGGTCGCCAAGCTGAAGAAGGGGCTGGGCTCAAAGGACCCCGAGAACCTGCAGCCGCATGTTCGGGCCGAATATGACAAAATCTTCAAGCGCGGGGTCTGCCCGGCCTGCAACGGCACGCGGCTCAACCAGGCCGCGCTCGTCAGCAGAATCGACGGGAGGAATATCGCCGAGTGCTCGGCGATGCAGGTTTCCGACCTGGCGCCCTTCGTCCGCAGGATCGACGCGCCCGGCATCAGGCCGATGCTGGAGGCGCTGGCGGCGCGGCTCGAGAACCTCGTGACCATCGGGCTCGGCTACCTGTCGCTCGACCGCGAGAGCTCGACGCTGTCGGGCGGCGAGAGCCAGCGGGTGAAGATGGTGCGCCACCTCGGCTCGTCGCTGACCGACATCACCTATGTGTTCGACGAGCCTTCGGTGGGGCTCCATCCACACGACGTGGGCCGGCTCGCCGGGCTGATGCAGCAGCTCAGGGACAAGGGCAACACGGTGCTGATCGTCGAGCACAAGCCCGACATGATCGCCATCGGCGACCACATCGTCGACATGGGACCGTTGGCGGGGAGCAAGGGCGGCGAGGTGGTGTACGAGGGCGACTATGCCGGCCTGCTCAATTCCGGGACGCTTACCGGCAACCACATCGAGAAGCACCAGCCGATAAAGACCGAGGTGCGCACGCCGAAGGGCGAGCTCAGGGTCGAGCACGCCAGGGTCAACAACCTCAAGGACGTCTCGGTGACGATCCCCAGGGGAGTGCTGACGGTGGTGACCGGAGTTGCCGGATCGGGCAAGAGCTCGCTGATCCAGGGGGCGCTGCCGGTGGCCTATCCGGATACGGTGATCATCGACCAGAACCTCGCCCGCGGCTCTTCGCGCTCCAACACGGCCACCTACACCGGCATCCTCGACAATGTGCGCAAGGCCTTCGCCAAGTCGAACGGGGTCGAGGCCTCGCTGTTTTCGGCCAACTCGAAGGGCGCCTGTCCGGACTGCAAGGGGCTCGGCGTCATCTACACCGACCTTGCGCACATGGACCCGGTGGCCAGCACCTGCGAGACCTGCGAAGGCAAGCGCTTCACCGAGGATGTGCTGCAGCACAAGCTGCGCGGCAAGGCGATCTCCGACGTCTACGAGATGGCGGTGAGCGACGCGGCGGCTTTCTTCACCGAGGCGGCGGTGGCGAAGATCCTCAAGGGGCTCGACGATGTGGGGCTTGGCTATCTCACGCTCGGGCAGCCGCTCTCGACGCTCTCGGGCGGCGAGCGGCAGCGGCTGAAGCTGGCGGCAGAGCTGGGCAAATCGGGCAGCATCTATGTGCTCGACGAGCCCACCACGGGGCTGCACATGAACGACGTCGATACGCTGATCGGGCTGTTCGACCGGCTGGTCGAGCAGGACTCCACCGTCATCGTCATCGAGCACAATCTCGACGTGATCAGCCGGGGGGACTGGGTTATCGACCTCGGTCCCGGGGCCGGGCACGAAGGAGGCACCGTGGTGTTCGAAGGTACGCCCGCGGGCCTGCTTGCGGCCAAGGGGAGCCTTACCGGCGAAGCGTTGCGGAAGCGGTTCGGCTGAGACAGCTGTTGCTCCCGCGCACAGTCCGCCGCGCATTCGCGCCGATGCGCGCCGGCCGGGAACCAGAATGTGATCGGCACGCTTCGAGTCGCCGTCATCCTGTGGCGTGGACGCTCTCGACAAAGCATCGCTTTTTGTCGTCTCTCGCCCAGCCCCCACTCGTTTCCTGCGTGATCCAGCCTTGACCAGCCGCCGCGTCTTCCTCATCGGAATCTCCGCCCTTGCCCTCAGCGCGTGTTCGTCGACACGCGGTTCGCGTCCTCTCGCGGAGGGACGCACCATCATCCAGGTCGACGAGCCGTGGGCCAGCTACTACGCGGCCAAGACCAACGAGCCGTTCCCGGTGCCGGCCGTGGACCTGCGGCGAATCCCGCAGCAATACTGGCGGCAGGAGGTGGACTACCGCTCGAGCCACGCGCCGGGCTCGATCGTGGTCAACACCGCCGAGCGCTACCTCTACCTGATCCAGTCCAATGACCGGGCCATCCGCTACGGCGTCGGCGTCGGGCGCGAGGAGGGACTGCAGTTCAAGGGCAATGCCGTCATTTCCCGCAAGGCCGAGTGGCCGGGCTGGACGCCGACCGCCAACATGATCAAGACGCAGCCGGAGCGCTATGCGGAGTATGCGGCCGGCCTGCCTGGCGGCCCGACCAACCCGCTCGGCGCCCGCGCGCTCTACCTCTACCGCAACGGCAAGGACACGCATTTCCGCCTGCACGGCACGACGGAGCCCTACACGATCGGCCAGCAGGTCTCGTCCGGCTGCATCCGGCTGATGAACCACGACATCATCGATCTGTACTCGCGGGTGCCGACGGGGACGCGGGTTTTTGTGAGCTGACGGGCGGGGCAGGACGTTCCTGGGCTCGTCACCGGGGTGTTGGTTTGCAAGTTCTGCTGGTGCCGCCCCCTCCACCGCCTTCGGCGGTCCCCCTCCCCCGCTTCGCGGTGGAGGATCAAGGCGTCCTCGGCGTCCCGAAGTCTCGCCGTTTCATAACGTGTTAATTCACCGGTAGCCGGCGGCCTGCAGCTCGAACAGTTCGGCGTACCTGCCGCCGAGGGCCATCAGCTCGGGGTGGGTGCCGGCTTCGATGACGCCGCCATCGGCGAGGACGACGATGCGGTCGGCCATGCGGACGGTGGAGAAGCGGTGCGAGATCAGCACCGCCGTGGTGCCCTCCGCCAGGGTCTTGAAGCGCTGGAACACTTCGGCCTCGGCGCGGGCGTCGAGCGCGGCGGTGGGCTCGTCGAGAATGATGATCTCGGCGTCGCGCATGTAGGCGCGGGCGATGGCCAGCTTCTGCCACTCGCCGCCCGAAAGGTCGTGGCCCTTGGCGAAGGTGCGGCCCAGCATCTGGTCGTAGCCCTCGGGCAGCCGTCGGATCACCGGGTCGGCGAGGCTTTGCTCGGCGGCGCCGACGACGCGGTCGCGGTTGCCCGCCGCCTCGATGCGGCCCACCCCGATATTGTCGGCGGCCGAGAAGCTGTAGCGCAGGAAGTCCTGGAAGATGGCGCCCATGTGGGTGCGAAGGTCGGCGAGCGCGAAGTCGCGCAGGTCGGTTCCATCGATGCGGATGGTGCCCTCGTCGGGATCGTAGAGCCGGGTCAGGAGCTTGACGATGGTGGTCTTGCCGGCGCCGTTCTCGCCCACCAGTGCCAGGGTTTCGCCGGCGGCGATGGTGAAGCTTAGGTGGCGCACCGCCCAGCGGTCGGAGCCGGGATAGCGGAAGCCGACATTGTCGAAGACGATGCCCTGCCGGAGCGGGACCGGGAAGGGCTTTGGCTCGGCCGGATCAACGATGGTCGGCTCGATCTCGAAGAAGCTGAACAGGTCATCGAGATAGAGGCTCTGCCCGGCGATCTGGGTGAAGCCGATCAGGATCTGCTGGATGTAGCCGTTGAGCTGGCTGAACGAGGTGGCGAGGAAGAACAGGTCGCCGATGGTGAACTCGCCATGCAGCGTGCGCCAGACGATATAGGCATAGGCGGCGTAGTAGCTGATGGTGGAGAGAGCGGCGAGCGCGCCGGTCTGCAGCGCGCGCCTGATGTTGAGCGCCTTATTCTCCTCGAGGATCTGCTTGCTGAGGTCGCGGAAGCGGCCGGAGAGAAAGCCGCCCAGGCCGAACAGCTTGATTTCCTTGGCGCTGTCGGCGCTGGCGCCGATCTGGCGCAGGTACTCGAGCTGCCGCCGCTCGGGCGAGCGGTTGTGGGAAATCCAGTAGGCGAGCCGGTTGAAACGGAACTCGCCCCATACGGCCGGAATGAAGCTCACCGCCAGCAGCGCGATCAGCAGCGGGGCGTAGATGAAGAGGCCGGCGGCGAGCGCGATGGCCGTGATCACCGACTGCCCCTGGCCGAATAGCTGCGAGATGACGGTGGAGCGCGAGGAGGCCTGGCGGCGCGCACGCTCAAGCCGGTCCTGGTACTCGGACTGCTCGAAATGCTTGAGGTCGAGTTGCGCCGCATGCTGCATGAGCTCGAGGCTGACGGCGTTGGAGTGGCTTTCGCCGAGGATGGTGTCGACCACGTTGATGGCGCGGTTGAAGGCATCGCGGGCGAAGACCAGCACGAACTCGCCAGCGAACAGGGCCAGCAACAGATTGAGCCGGCCGGAGGCGAGCCAGTCGTCGAGCGCCGGTCCGGGGCTCGGCAGGCCGGTCTGCCGCACGACTTCGTCGATGATCAGCTTGGTGAAGAGCAGGACCAGCGGGGGCTGCACCGCCACCACGAGGCGGAGGCCGATCGACAAGCTCATCAACCACGGACTGGTGCGCCACATCTGCGCGAAGAGCCGGCCGAGGTGCCGGAAGGTCTTCAGGCGCTCGCCCTTGTCGAAAGGCAGCGCGTCGGGGATATCCGGACCGTTGACGCCGCGTCCCATCCCTCCGCCCATCGGTCCGCGCGCCATCGGCCACTCCAGAAACAAGCGCCCGGGCGTAGGCC
>JAEYTN010000163.1 GCA_023433985.1 Pseudomonadota bacterium
AACGCCCGCTCCTGCTCGATGATCTGCTCGATATCGCTTTCGGCCGACATGTGCCCTCCCCCGTTTGCCGGGCTTTCTACTGGCCTGAGCCTCGTGCGCGCAAGTCAGGCTGCCGTGGCTCGGGTCCAGGCATCGAACAGCGGCTGGCGGTCGGGTGGTTGGCCGGGAAAGCTGAGCTGGTCCGGGTCGATCTCCGCCCACGGCAGGGCCGAGTCCGTCCAGATGTTGCCGATGGGCACTGCCCAGCGCGGATCGTCGAGGGTGCCCGGCTTGATGACGACCATCGCGGCAGACGCGAGTGGCTCGTTCCACACCTTGGTGCCGCACACGGCGCAGCCCATCATCCGCACCACGCGGCCACTCTCTGCCCCCTTGTCATAGGCGGTGACCTCGCCGGCCAGGTGCTCGAAATGCTCACGGCGGGTTGGCATGGACATCGAGTGGGTGGCGCCCGAGTGCTTCTGGCAGTCGCGGCAATGGCAGTTGTAGACCGCGAGGGGGCTGGCCGTGATGCGGTAACGCACGGCCCCGCACTGGCAGCCGCCCTCTACCGGGAAGACCGGCAGGGTGATCCGCTGAGTCATCATACCTCCTGAACCGACTATTCACTCTTCATTCAAGCCGCAAGGACGAATACCCCGCCCATCGCCGGGAAACACCCCGGCCGAAAGACGGAGACCCGAAATGTCCAGAATAGTCGACTCCCTCCTGCTGAATGTCCGCCTGCGCCGCCGCGACCGCGTCGACGAGTTCGATGACCGGCTGCTCGCCGACGTCGGCTTGACCCGCCGCGAGCAGCACCTCAAGGCCCAAGGCTACTTCCTGAGCGCCCTGCTGGGTCGCGGCAGCTGACGAATACGTCAATGGACTGCCGATTAGGAAATCGTTCTGCATAAGCAGCCGTTCAGAGAACATTCATCCAGCAAGCGGCATAAGCCCGCCCGCCAATCCCGGCACATCAACGAGGAACCCAATGTCCTACCTCTCCGCCCTGTTCCGCCGTGCGGAACGCAACAAGGCGCTCAGCGACCTGCTGAAGCTCGACGACCATTTGCTGCGCGACATCGGTCTTACCCGCACCGATATCACCCTCATGCGGCAGGGCCGTCACCTCGCTTCCCCGTCGCGCGGCCATGAATGATCAACCCGCCGCCGACAAAGCAAAACCCTGAAGGGCTCCCGCGCTGCACCGCTGGAGCCCTTCTCTTTTCGGGCGTGCCCGATCTCAGGACGAAAAAAGGGGCCCTTGGGCCCCTTTCGTTTCCGCCGTCTGGTGTCAGTTGGTGGCGGTGAGGCCGCCGGGATAGCCGGGCAAAGCCGCGTTGTCGGCCTTCCGCGTTTCGCACCGGCCCCGGCAAAGGACAAAGGCCGGGCAGGCGTGGCCCTTGCAGCCGGGCGGCAGCCGCTCGACTGGCGTGCTGATCAGCCCGGCATTGTCGCGGCGGGCCGCCGAGAGATCGATCAGCGTGCCCATCACAGCACTCCGGCCGGTTCGGCGAAGAGCGCCTCGATTGCGTCGCGGTCAGGTCCGGCGATGCGGGTGGCGACGCCGCCCAGCATGTTGCGGAACAGGCGTTGCGTCACACTCCGGTCGGCGACCGGCAGGTGGCCCGAAATGATCGCCGACGGATCCAGCCGCTCGATATCGCTGAGCAGCGCGCCGAACTTCGACTTGTCGACCATGCCGAGCCACGGCGCGTCAATGCCCGCCCACATCGCCATGCCGTCGCGCAAGGTTTCCTCCGGCACCGCGGCGAGTTCCTCGTAGGGCGCGTCCATCAATGCACCGAACGAGTCGACGCTGTAGAGCACCCGCGTCTTCGTGTCGAAGAAGCCGGTGGTCTCCGGCGCGTCATAGGTCGGCGGCTTGAGCAGCACCAGTTCGCGGTCGCCCAGGTCGAGGCGCTGGCCGTGGTCCATCGGTTGCAGCCGGCTCATGTCGAAATCGCCGCGCAGGCCGAACTTGGCGGCGCCGAGCCCCGGCACCACGACCTTGGCGTTGGGCGCCAGCTTCAGTACCGCGTCGAGGTTGCCGACGTGGTCGAGGTCGGTGTGGCTGATGTAGATCCACTTCAGGTCGGCGGGGTCGATGAGCTTGGTCAGCTCCTCGACGAACCGGTCGTGAAAGGCCACGCCGCCGGTATCGACCAGAATTGGCTCACGGGCGTGGATGAAGTGGGCATTGGCCGGCAGGATGCCGAGCGGCCCGATCGGGAAGAACCCGGCGAATGTGGTGACGTCGGGGGCAGTCTTGCGGGCGCCGACGAAGGTTGGAGTATCCATTTGCAGTCCCTCTGGAGTTGCGTTGCATTTCGGAGTACACATATGTGCAATCGAAAATGAACCGCGGCTGAATGGCTGCACAAGTGTGTGTATTGGAATGGCGAGAACCTATATAAAGGGCAAGCGGGCGGAGCAGGAAGCGGAGACGCGGCAGCGCATCGTCGAGGCGGCGCTGGCCCTGCACGGGGAGGTGGGGCCGAATGCTACGACGATCTCCATGATCGCCGACCGGGCCGGCGTGCAGCGCCACACGGTCTACGCTCACCTGCCGGACGAGCGGGCGACATTCATGGCCTGCTCCGGCCTGCATCTCGAGCGCGCGCCGGTTCCTGCGCCCCACGACTGGTCGGCAATCGACGATCCGGCGGCGCGGCTGCGTGCGGCGCTGACCGCGCTCTATGGCTGGTTCGAGCGCAACGAGCGCCTGCTGGCGCTGGTGTTCCGTGACGTGGAAACGAACGACACCCTGCGCGAAGTGTCGGAGCTTCGCTTCGCCCCACCCATGGGTGCGATCCATCAATCGCTGGCTGTGGGGCTGCCGGCGGGCACAGGCCCGGCGCTCACGCTGGCGCTGAGCTTCCACACCTGGCGGACGCTCGCCCGCGGCACCGGCCTCGACGCGGCCGGTGCGGTGAGCCTGATGGAGCGCACCATCCTGGCCGCCGGTGCCTGAAAAGCAAGAAGGGCCACCCTGGTGGCGGCCCTTCCGGACTGTTGGCAGGCGAAGCTTAGTTTTTCGCCTTGTCGACCAGCGCGCCGGCCTTGATCCACGGCATCATGCCGCGCAGCTTCTCGCCGACTTCCTCGATCTGGTGCTCGTCGGCGAGGCGACGGGTCGCCTTGAAGCGCGAAGCGCCGCCCTTGT
>JAEYTN010000232.1 GCA_023433985.1 Pseudomonadota bacterium
GTCTCGGGCAGCCGGAAGAACCCCCACAACCCGATCAGCGTCGCCAGCCCGCCCATGAACAGGAAGATGTACTGCCACGGCCCGGTAAGCAGGATGAGCTGGCCGATGCCCGGCGCGATGATCGGAATGGCCATGAAGATCATGAAGGTGAGCGACATCACCTCGGCCATCTCGCGCCCTTCGAAGCGGTCTCGGACCACGGCGGTGGCGATCACGCGGGTGCCGGCGGCGCCCATGCCCTGCACGAAGCGCAGCGCCAGCAGCGCGCCGAAGTTCGGCGCGAAGGTCGCCGCAAAGGCGCACACGAGGTAGATCACCAGCCCCACCATCAGCGGTCCGCGGCGGCCGAAGCGGTCCGTCAGCGGCCCGTAGGCGAGCTGCGCGATGCCGAAGCCGAACATGTAGGAGCCGATGACCAGCTGCCGCTCGTTCTCGTTGGCGATGCCCAGCGCCTCGCCCATGTAGGGCAGGGCCGGCAGCATCACGTCGATGGCGAGAGCGTTGAGCGCCATGAGCGCGGCAACAAGGATGATGAACTCGACGCGGGAGAGTTCCCGCGAGCTGGCTACCGTATCGGACATGTGGAACTCTGGAGGCCCGGGGAGAGGGCCAAGATGAGCGGGACCATGCTCCGCAGGCCCCGCTTTAGCAACCTTAGAAAGCCAATTGTGATTGAGACAATCGTCTGAGTGCGAACTAAGTCGCCGGCTTCAACTTGAAACTGGAAGCTCCCAGCTCCCGGATCGGCAGGTGGATCGCCGCCGAGCCCAGCCCGAGGATGATGCCCAGGTACCACACGATGCTGTACGACCCGGTGGTATCGAAGGCATAGCCGCCCAGCCAGACACCCAGGAACGAACCGAACTGGTGGCTGAGGAAGGCGATGCCATAGAGCATCCCCATGTAGCGCGCGCCGAAGAACAGCGTCACGAGTCCGGCGGTCAGCGGCACGGTGGATAGCCAGAGCAGGCCCATCGCGGCCGAAAAGAGCAGGGCGCTCTCCAGCGTCACCGGGAAGATCATGAACAGCGCGATGGCGACCGCGCGGCTGAAGTAGATCGAGGCGAGCAGCAGCTGCTTGGGCAGCTTGCCGCCAAGATACCCGGCCAGCAGCGAGCCCACGATGTTGAACACCCCGATCACCGCGATAGACCAGCCGCCAGCCTCCGGCGGGAGGCCGCATTCCACCAGGTAGGCGGGCATGTGCACGTTGATGAAGGCGATGTGGAAGCCGCACACGAAGAAGCCGATCACCAGCAGCCGGTAGGAGCCATAGCCCCATGCCCGGCTCAGCGCCTCCATGAACTTGAGGTTCGCCTCGCCGGTCGCGTGCTCGCTCCGGCCGCGCAGGGCGTAGGTCAGCGGAATGATCAGCAGCAGCAGCGCCGCCGCGTAGATCAGCGTCGTCTGCCAGCCGAAGTTCTGGATGAAGGCCTGCCCGATGGGGGCGAAGACGAACTGGCCGAAGCTCGATGCGGCAGTCGCCACGCCGAAAATGAGCGGCCGCTTCTCCTGCGGCACGCTGCGGCCGAAGGCGGTCATCACGATGGAGAAGCTGGACGTCGCGATTCCCACGCCGACGAGCACGCCGGCCGTCAGGTTGAGGATCGTGCCATCCGGCGACACCACCATCAGCGCCATGCCCGCGGCGTAGATGAGCAGGCCGCCAACGATCACCTTCGCCGTTCCGAAGCGGTCGGCGAGGCCGCCGGCGAAGGGCTGCGCAAAGCCCCAGGCGAGGTTCTGGATGGCGAGCGCCATGCCCCACGCCTCGCGCGTCAGCCCGAGATCACCGGACATCGGCAGTGTCAGCAGCCCAAAGCTGGTGCGGATGCCGTTCGTCACCGCCGCGACCACGCAGCCGGCAACAATCAGCACGAGCAGCGGCATCGCGATGGAGCGGGAGGCAACAACGGAGGACATTATTCGGAATCCAGTATCCCAGAACCCAACGAGGCTTGCTTGTATCTAGCGCGCCCGCCGCCATGCGAGAAACGCATTCCAGTGATGAGGCCCATCACGCAACGTGATTGCCGACGACGAAGCACCTATATCACGTCCGAAAGCCACCTGTCGGACGCCAGATCAAATGATCCGCCACATCGTCTTCTTTACCGCCAAGGACCAGGCCGACCTGAGCCGTATCGTCGAGGGGCTGGAGCTGCTCGGGCAGATTCCGCACGCGGAGCATTTCGAGGTCGTGCGCAACTCCAAGGTCGACCAGATCGGCAACGATGTGGACGTGGTGGTCTATGCCGAGTTCGCGGACGAGGCGGCGCTCACGGCCTACAAGGCTCATCCCATCTACGCCGAGGCCACGAGGCGCGTTCGGCCGCTGCGGGAGCTCCGCTACGCGGCCGATTTCAAGGCGCTGGAGAAGAAGGCCCTCAGGCAGTCTGCGTAACGGCGATGCCCTTGTCGGTGAAGTGCTGCTGCAGCTCGCCCGCCTGGAACATCTCGGTCACGATGTCGGCGCCGCCGACGAACTCGCCCTTCACGTAGAGCTGGGGGATGGTCGGCCAGTTGGTGTAGGACTTGATGCCCTCGCGCAGCTCCTGGCTCTCCAGCACGTTGGCGCTGTTGAAGTCGACGCCGAGGTAGTTGAGAATCTGCACCACGCGGCCCGAGAAGCCGCACATCGGGAAATCCGGCGTGCCCTTCATGTACAGGAACACGTCGTTGCTCTTCACCTGCTCGTCGATCAGCGCGTTGATGTCGCTCATGGGTATGCCTTTCATGCGACCGGAGTGACCGGCCCGTTGCAAGCTAGATAGTCCTGCAATGGGGCGCTGTCGAGGTGCTCCATCGGCTAATGACGATGCTGTGTGTCAGCTATGCGCCGGAGCACTGCGGGCGGCAGCCGCCGGCCGGGAACGGCTGCCAGTTCCGCGAGGTGGGCAGGGCGCGTCGTTCCCACCACCGCGACGCTGACCTTCGGGTTCTCGTACACCCAGGCC
>JAEYTN010000585.1 GCA_023433985.1 Pseudomonadota bacterium
TCCTCATCCTGATACCCGTAGCCCTGCTCGGGCGCGTGGCTGATCGCCTCGGCTACCGCGGCCTGCACCTGCGTCTCGAGCTCGGGCTCTTCTTCATAGACAGGTTCGGGTTCCGGCTGGGCCGCAACCGGGGCCGGCTGACGCTCAGCCGCGGCGCGCATGGCCGAAGCCGTCAGCGGCACGCGCGTCGGATTGGCCTTGGGCGGCTCGAGGGCCTGCACCATCGTGGCGTCGGTACCGGTCGCGACGACCGACACGCGGATGGTGCCGGTCATGTCCGGATCGTAGGTGGCGCCGAGGATGATGTTGCAGTCCGGGTCGACTTCCTCGCGGATGCGGCTCGCCGCCTCGTCGACTTCGTAAAGCGTGAGGTCCGGGCCGCCGGTGATGGAGATGAGCAGGCCACGCGCCCCGTGCATCGACACGTCGTCGAGCAGCGGATTGGCGATGGCGGCCTCGGCCGCATGGCGGGCACGATCGTCGCCCGAAGCTTCGCCGGTCCCCATCATCGCCTTGCCCATGCCGCGCATCACGGCGCGCACGTCGGCGAAATCGAGGTTGATGAGGCCTTCCTTGACCATCAGGTCGGTGATGCAGGCGACACCCGAGTAGAGCACCTGGTCCGCCATCTTGAAGGCGTCCGCGAAGGTGGTCTTCTCGTTGGCGACACGGAAGAGGTTCTGGTTCGGGATGACGATCAGCGTATCGACGTGCCGGTGCAGCTCGTCGATGCCATCCTCGGCGAGGCGGGCGCGACGATTGCCTTCGAAGGTGAAGGGCTTCGTCACCACGCCGACCGTCAGGATGCCCTGCTCGCGGGCAGCGCGAGCCACTACGGGAGCCGCGCCGGTACCCGTGCCGCCGCCCATGCCCGCAGTGATCAACACCATGTGGGCACCGCTGAGGTGGTCGTTGATCTCGTCGTAGCTTTCTTCGGCTGCGGCGCGACCGACTTCCGGATGCGAACCGGCGCCGAGACCTTCAGTCACCGACACACCCAGCTGGATGATCCGCTGTGCACTGGAGAGCGCCAGGGCCTGTGCGTCGGTATTGGCGCAGACGAAGTCCACCCCGCTGAGGCCGGACGCGATCATGTTGTTGACCGCGTTACCGCCTGCCCCGCCGACACCGAAGACGGTGATACGGGGCTTCAATTCCTGAATATCGGGGATGGTGAGGTTGATCGTCATCGATGGCCCCATGAGGTGCGTGTGGGACCAGTATTAGTCGCCAATTCGTTAACCAGACCCTAACAATGCGGCCAAACCGGTTAACGTGATCGCAATTTGCAAGGCGCCACAGCGCCTTGCTTACCGCTCGTTAAGCATAAATGCGCCTCCGGCAAGGCCGCCTCTTTCCGCCACAGGACGACTCAAGCGGCGTCCCAGTCTGATGCAGGGAAACTCGATTGCCCGGTATGCGATGGCTGCCGCGGCGATGGAAACCACCATCACCGCCGCGAGACTCACGAACAGGTTCCCGTGCAGCCAGGCCATGGCCGGCAACGCCGCCGCCAGCCACAGCAGCGCCGCCGTGAACGGCCGGTGCAGCAGGTACAGCGAGTAGCTCACCCGACCTGCCCACACGAGCGGCGCCCAGGTCGGCTTCCACCAGAAGCAGAAGGTCAGGAACAGCACCACGCCGATCGCGCGGCTGCTCTCTATATCGAGGTAGCGCCAGGCCAGTTGTCCGTCATCGTCGACGGTGAGACTCATCCAGAGGAGGACGATGCTCCACAGCCCGAAGAGGAAAAGCAGCACGGAACGGGCGGTCCCCGGCCCGAGTTCGCCGTCATACCACTTGCGGAGCAAGGCGCTGGCGAACATCAGCGAGAGGTGTAGCGGCATCTCCCTGTAGTAGAGAAAGAGCAGCGGATTGGCCGTCGTGCGGACGCCGTTGACGTAGCCTGCGATGAACAGCACCGCGAGCGCCAGGCTTACCCCGGCCAGTACGCCGGCCCGATCCAGCAAACCCGCCGCGAAGAGCCCGGCACACAGGACGTAGAAGACGAGCTCGGTCAGCAGCGTCCAGTAGAGGCCCTCGAGCAGCGGCTGGCCGAAAGGCTGCGGGGCCATGGTGATATTGGCCAGGATGGCGAGTCCATCCACCTCTCGGCCCCAAAGCCACCATGAGAAAACAAGCGAAGCAATGATCGACACCCAGAATGCCGGATAGAGGCGGAAGAGCCGGCTGACCACGAAGCGCCGGATTTCCTGCCCGCGCGGCTGGCCGGCCCTCAGGCTCGCCGGAATGACGAAGCCAGAGATCATGAAGAAGAGCATCACGCCGATGCCGCCGACGTTGAGCCCAAGGGCCAACTCGCCGAACCAGCCGCCGCTGGCAACCCGGACGTCCTCGGTGACGTGGATCCAGATCACCAGGAGCGCCGCGATGGCGCGCATGGCGTCGATATGCACGAGACGGTGAGGTTCGGTGCGGCTCATGGCGGGAGCATGCACCGCCCCCCCTTAAGGCCGAGTAGCCGCCGAGGCTAAAAACTCGTGCGGAGCCAGGTGCCGACGCGGGCGAAATAGCCGTCGGTGCCCGTGAGTTTGGCGGTGCGCCGGGGCTCGGCGTACTCCTGCCCGCACACCTGCGGATAGATCAGCATGCCGGTGACGGTCGCGAAGGCCGGACCCTTGGCCATGTCGGGCAGGCCCGAGATGCCGAGCGGGCGTCCGTTGCGGACGTTGCGGGCGAGTATGCGCCGCGCGACTTCCGGCAGGCCCGTGAGATCGGAGGCGCCGCCGGTCAGCACGAAGCGGCGCCCGCAGATATCCATCATGCCCGTCGCCTGCATCCGGTCCTTCACGGCGGTGAGCACTTCCTCCACGCGCGGGCGGATGATGCGGGTGATGTGCGAGCGCGGAATCTGCCCCGGGGCCTCGTCGCGCGTGGCGCCCACCGGCGTGATCGGAATCAGGTCGCGCTCGTCGGCCTGGCCGGGCAGCACCGAGCCGTACATGGTCTTGAGTCGTTCGGCGTCGGCGATCCCGACCGAGAGCTGGCGGGCGATATCGAGCGTCAGGTGGTGCCCACCGATGGCGATGGCGTCGGAATAGACGAGGTGCCCCTCGGCGAAGACCGACACCGTGGTGGTGGCGCCGCCGAAATCGAGGCAGGCGACGCCCAGCGAGCTCTCGTCATCAACCAGCGTCGAGAGGCCGGAGGCGTAGGGCGTGGCGGTGAGCGCTTCGATCTGCAGGTGGCAACGGTGCAGCACCAGCTCGACGTTGCGCATGGCCAGGGTCTCGGCCGAAACGCAGGCAACGTCGACCGAGAGCTTCTCCCCGACCATCCCGCGCGGGTCCTTGATGCCCTTCTGCCCGTCGAGCGCGTATCCGATCGGGAGTGCGTGGATGATCGAGCGCTCAGGGCGCACGGAGCGCTCGTTGACGGCACGAAGCACGCGCTGCACGTCGGCGCGTTCCACTTCCTGGCCGCCCAGGTTGACCGTGGCCGAGAAGGTTTCCGAGCCGAGACGGCCGGCAGTGACGTTGACGATCACCGACTGCACGGTAACGCCGGCGGCGCGCTCGGCCATGCCGACCACCGTGCGAACGGCCTGCTCGGCCTTGTCGAGGTCGGTGACCACGCCCGACTTCACACCCGATGACGGGCCATAGCCGAAGCCGATCACTTCGACGTTGTGGGTGCGCCCCCGGAGCGTCTTGCCCTCCGGTCGCGGGACGAGCCGGGCGATGATGCAGCAGATCTTGGTCGAGCCGATATCGAGCACGCTTACCAGCGAAGTCTTGCCGGGCGACAGGGGCTTGAGCCGGGCAGTCATGGCGTCGGTCATCATCATCTGGTGCATTCCGTCGGGTCGCGACGACCCTTACTCGTAGTCGGGGTTACTTTTGGTCTTGTGCGGCTTGCCGGAGCTCTTGGCGATCTGCTCGGCAGCAAGCTCGCCCGGTTTCAGTGTCACGATACCGGGGACACGCAGGTCGATCTCGGAAACGTCGCGGTCGAGCAGCGCGTATTCCTGCTGGTAGCCATCGAGGCGGGTGAGCGCCTGGGCCACGCCGGTCTCCGGCAGTTGCACCCGCAGGCCGTTGCGGTAGATGAGGTCCCAGCGCCGGTCGCCGATGCGGGAAAGCGCCGCGAGGCCGTCGGCCAGCTTCTCGTGCCGGCCCAGCAGGCGGATCATCGGCACCGCGTCG
>JAEYTN010000322.1 GCA_023433985.1 Pseudomonadota bacterium
GCCACCGCCGCCGGCCAGGATCCGGACAACGCCCATGGCGTGCCCTACATGATCAACACCATCGGCTACGGCTACAACCCGGCCAAGGTCGAGGCTGCGCTCGGCGATGCCGCGCCGGTCGACAGCTGGGACCTGATCTTCAAGCCCGAATTTGCCGAAAAGCTCGCCTCGTGCGGCATCGCGCTGCTCGACAGCCCGTCGGAAGTCATCGGCATTGCGCTGCATTATCTCGGGCTCGACCCCAACTCGGAGAACGCCGACGACCTGAAGAAGGCCGAAGAGCTGCTCAACTCGATCAAGCCCTATGTCCGCTACTTCCACTCGTCGCAGTACATCGACGACCTGGGCAATGGCGAGATCTGCGTGGCGCTGGGCTATTCGGGCGACATCTTCATCGCCTCGGACAACGCGGCCGAAGGCGTCGAGGTCAACTACGTCATCCCCAAGGAAGGCGCCGCGACCCTGTTCGACTTCCTCGCCATCCCGGTCGATGCCCCGCATCCGGAGAACGCCCACAAGTTCATCAACTACATCCTCGAGCCGCAGGTCGTGGCGGCGATCACGA
The DNA here is from genome assembly GCA_023433985.1 of Pseudomonadota bacterium. Lineage (GTDB taxonomy): Bacteria > Pseudomonadota > Alphaproteobacteria > Rhizobiales > Devosiaceae > Devosia_A. The sequence continues at coordinate 566 of JAEYTN010000322.1, forward strand.
ACTACGTGTTCTACGCCAACCCGAACCTGCCGGCGCTCGAGTTCGTGGATGAGGAAGTGAAGTCCAACCCGGGCATCTACCCGCCGGCCGAGACGCTGGCCAAGGCGTTCGTCATGAAGGCGCATTCGCCCGAGTTCGAAGAAGTCTTGACCCGCACCTGGACCCGCATCAAAACGGGCCAATAACAGAGGTCCGAATGGGGGCGGCGCAGCCTTTTGGTCTTGCGCCGCCCCCTCAGTCTTTTCCGGCAGGAACCGAATGGCCAAGAAGCCGCAGCTCGCCATCGACACGCGCCCCTGGCGCGACCCGGGCAAGAACAAACCGTTCGTGCGTATCCGCAACGTCACCAAGAAGTTCGGTGACGTGCTGGCGGTGAGCGACGTGTCGCTCGACATCTACCGCTCGGAGCTGTTCTGCCTGCTCGGCGGTTCGGGTTCGGGCAAGTCGACGCTATTGCGCATGCTGGCTGGCTTCGAAACCCCCAGCGCCGGCACGATCGAGATCGACGGCCAGGACATGACCAGCGTGCCGCCCTACAACCGGCCCGTGAACATGATGTTCCAATCCTATGCGCTGTTCCCGCACATGAGCGTGGAGCAGAACATCGCCTACGGGCTGAAGCGCGACCATATGCCGAAGGGGGAAATCCGCGACCGGGTTGCAGAGCTTCTCGCGCTGGTGAAGCTGCAGGATTACGGCCGCCGCAAGCCGCACCAGCTCTCGGGCGGGCAGCGGCAGCGCGTGGCGCTCGCCCGCTCGCTGGCCAAGCGGCCGAAGCTGCTGCTGCTCGACGAGCCGCTGGGCGCGCTCGACAAGAAGCTGCGCGAGGAAACCCAGTTCGAGCTGGTGAAGATCCAGGAGACGCTGGGTGTCACCTTCATCGTCGTCACGCACGATCAGGAAGAGGCGATGACGCTCGCCACCCGGATCGGGGTGATGAACCAGGGCGAGATCGCCATGATCGGCGAGCCCACCGACATCTACGAGTATCCGAACTCGCGCTTCGTCGCCGGCTTCATTGGCTCGGCCAACATGGTCGAGGGCATCGTCACCGAGGACGAGCCGGACCATGTGCGCATCCGCTCGGCGGAGCTGGGCAGCGACATCTATGTCGGCCATGGCGTCGACTGCGCGCCCGACCAGATCCTGTGGTGGGCGATCCGCCCCGAGAAGATGCACCTGAGCCGCGAGCGGCCGGATGCGCCGTTCGGCGCCAACGTCACCACTGGCGTCGTCGAGGACATTGCCTATCTCGGCGACATGAGCCTCTACCAGGTGGTACTCGAGAGCGGCAAACGCATTCGCGTCAGCCAGACCAACTCGGTGCGCGGCAACCCCGACGCCATCACATGGGAAGAGCGGGTCTTCATCACCTGGCACGACAATGCCGGCTCGGTGCTGACGGTATGACGATCGCCGACCCCACCATCCCGCCGCCCCGCCGCCTGAAGCCCTGGCGCGCCGTCGAGCGCGGCCTCGCCAAGGTCGGCATTTCGGGGCGCATGCTGGTGCTGGTGGCGCCGCTGGTGTGGCTGCTGGTGTTCTTCGTTGTGCCGCTGGCGGTGGTGCTGGGCATTTCGCTCGCCACCAAGCAGTTCGGCCGACCGCCCTATTCGCCGCTGCTCACCACCGACGAGGGCACGGTGCAGCTGACGCTGCACCTCAACAACTACATCCGGCTGTTCACCGATAACCTCTACGTGTCGGCCTACCTGAACTCGATCCGCATTGCGTTCATCGCGACCGTCATCACGCTGCTGATCGCCTACCCGATGGCCTATGCCATCGCGCGCGCGCCCGACCGGTGGCGCAACATCCTGCTAATGCTGGTGGTGCTGCCCTTCTTCACCTCGTTCCTGCTGCGCATCTATGCGCTTACCGGCTTCATGCGCGGCAACGGGGTGATCAATCAGTTCCTCGGCCTGTTCGGCGTCCAGCCGCTGGTGATGATGCAGACCGATTTCGCGGTCTATGTCGGGCTGGTCTATTCCTACCTGCCATTCATGATCCTGCCGCTCTACACCATCCTCGTGAAGCTCGACGTGTCGCTGTTCGAGGCCTCGGCGGATCTCGGGGCGCGGCCGTGGCAGACCTTTCTCTCGGTGACGCTGCCGCTGTCGCTGCCCGGCATCATCGCCGGCTCGCTGCTGGTGTTCATCCCGGCGGTGGGCGAGTTCGTTATCCCGGCGCTGCTGGGCGGCCCGGAAACGCTGATGATCGGGCGCGTGCTGTGGGACGAGTTCTTCTCGGCCACCAACTGGCCGCGCGCCGCTGCTGTGGCGGTCGCCATGCTGGTAGTCGTGGTGGTGCCGATCATGCTGCTGCAGAAGGCGCAAGCGGCGGTGGTGGAGAAGTAGCATGCGGCGCGGCTGGTTCCTTCCCATCGCAGCGGCCCTGGGCTTCGCCTTCCTCTATGCTCCTATCGTGTCGATGGTGATCTTCTCGTTCAACGAGAACCGGCTGGTGACGGTGTGGACGGGCTTTTCGACCAAGTGGTACGCCGAGCTGTTCCGCGACGAGCAGATGATCGGCGCCGCCATCCTCAGCCTGCAGATCGCTGCCATCAGCGCCACCATCGCGCTGGTGCTGGGGACGCTTGCGGCAGTGGCGCTGGTGCGCTTCCGCCGCTTCCGGGGCCGCACCTTGTTCGCGGGCATGGTGTCCGCGCCCATGGTGATGCCGGACGTGATCACCGGCCTGTCGCTGCTGCTGCTGTTCGTGGCGATGGAGGGCCTGCTCGGCTGGCCGGCGGGCCGCGGCATGATGACGATCATCATTGCGCACGCCACCTTCACGACGGCCTATGTCTGTGTGGTGGTGCAGTCGCGCCTTTCCGACTTCGACCGCAGCCTCGAGGAAGCGGCGATGGACCTGGGGGCGAGCCCGCTGCGCACCTTCTTCGACGTGACCCTGCCGATCATCGCCCCGGCGCTGGTCTCGGGATGGCTGCTCGGCTTCACCCTGTCGCTCGACGACCTGGTGATCGCGAGCTTCGTCTCCGGCCCCGGCTCCTCGACCCTGCCCATGGTGATCTTTTCCAAGATCCGCCTCGGCGTGTCGCCCGACGTCAACGCGCTCGCCACGATCATCATAGGCGTGGTGGCGCTCGGCGTGGTGCTGGCGACGATCGTGCAGCTGCGCGGCCGCCGCCAGAACGCCAAGCGCGCCTGAACCGTGGGCCGGCGAGTTTTTTTCGAGCCATGCGACG
>JAEYTN010000586.1 GCA_023433985.1 Pseudomonadota bacterium
AGCGCGGCATCGCCGTCGAGATGCTGACTCCGGCGCAGTTCAAGACCTTCCCGATGCCGGGCTATGGCGAGATCCGGCTCAGCCGCACGCTGATGAAGCCGGTCTACCGCCAGATCGAGGCGGCTGACCCCGACGCCATCCACATCGCCACCGAGGGGCCGCTGGGCATCATGGCGCGGCGCTGGTGCCGCAAGACCGGGTTCCCATTCTCCACCGCCTACCACACGCAGTTCCCCGAATACCTGCGGGCGCGGCTGCCGGTGCCGCTGCGGATCAGCTACCGGTTCCTGCGTTGGTTCCACGGCGCGGCGAAATGCTGCCTCGTCGGCACCCCGCACCTGATGGACCTGCTCAAGGAGCGCGGCTTCACCAATGTCGAGCTCTGGACCAAGGGCGTCGATACCGAGCTGTTCCACCCCGACAAGCGGATGAAGGCGGACTATCCGGCGCCGGTGTTCCTCTACGTCGGCCGCGTGGCGGTGGAAAAGAACATCCGCGCCTTCCTCGATCTCGACCTCCCGGGCACCAAGCTGGTGGTGGGCGGCGGTCCGAGCCTCGACCGGCTCCGGGTCGAGTATCCGGATACGGTGTTCACCGGGCCCAGGCAGGGCGAGGAGCTGGCGCGCACCTTCGCGGCGGCCGACGTCTTCGTCTTTCCCAGCAAGACCGACACGTTCGGGCTGGTGCTGCTCGAGGCGCTCGCGAGCGGCACGCCGGTGGCGGCGTTCCCGGTGACGGGACCGATCGACGTGATCGGCGACGCGCCGGTTGGCGTGCTCGACGACGACCTGAAGTCGGCGGCGCTGCAGGCGCTCGAGGTCGACCGGACGGCGTGCCGCGCCTATGCCGAGCAGTTCAGCTGGGCGGCCAGCACCGATCAGTTCCTGAAGCACCTTCCAATCAGGGACGCATGACCGACCCGGGGGCGGAGGTGGTGGCGAAGCTCGCCGCGGCCGCGGGGCAGGGTGACTTCCCGACCTAGTTCGGCTTGACTCTAATTAGATGAATCTCTAACTAGTCCGACGCAGCATCCGTTGGGGTAACGATGGGGATCAATGCCGTGTTCGAGGCGCTGTCGCATCCGGTGCGGCGGGAGATCCTGCAACTGCTGAAGCAGGGTCCGATGTCGGCCGGCGCGCTCGCGGGGCATTTCGAGCTCAGCAAGCCGACGCTCTCGGTACACTTCGCCAAGCTGAAGGACGCCGACCTCGTCGCCGTCGAGCGACGGGGGACGAGCCTCATCTACCACCTCAACATGTCCATCCTGGAGGATGCCCTGTCGGGCCTCCTCAGCCTGAGGGAGCCCAGATGAAGCCGCTCATCAATCCGTTGCGGGCCGTGCTGCTCGCCTGCCTCGCCGCTGCCGCGACCGCCGGCCTCGTGATGATCCCGCCCGGCACCACGCTGCCGGTGCACTGGGGGCCCAGTGGCGCGGCCGATGGGTTCGCCCCGCGCGAGGTGGCGCTGCTGATGCCGCTGGCGCTGGCGGCCCTCGTCTGGGGCTTCTACCTGCTGCTGCCGCGCTTCGTGCGAGCGGGCGACATGGACGCCGGCAAGCGGCCGCTCGGCGTCGCTTTGACGGCCATCACGGGGCTGGCGCTGCTGATCGAGCTGGGGATCGTGCTGATCGGCGTCGGGGTCGAGGTCAACATGGTGCAGGCCATCGCCATCGCCGTGGGGCTGCTGCTGGTCGTGCTCGGTAACGCTATGCCGAAATCGCAGCGCAACGGGCTTGCCGGACTGCGTATCCCGACTACGCTCGGCGATCCCGCCAACTGGCAGGCGACGCACCGCCTCACCGGCGCGCTGTCGATCGTGGCGGGGCTGGTGCTGGTCGTGTCGGCCCTGCTGGTGCCGACGGGCCAACTGATCTGGTGGCTGCTGGCCTGCGTATTCGTGCCGTTCGTGGCGGGAGCAGGCTACTCGCTCGCGCTGGCGCGGCGCACGAGGGCGTAGGTCGAGAGCGGCACTGCCTTGACCACACCCGAATCCCTCCGTAAAACTCCGCCATTCCACCTCGGGAACGGGCTATGGCTCAGGGAGTAGCAGCGCCGATGGCAGTCGCCGGTTTCGCCGGTGGGCTTGCTCGCGCTAGCGCCCCCGCTCGCTAGCTCTCCCCGATGGCCGCCGGGCGGCCGGGGAGAGCGGAATCGACAGAGCCTGGCGGCCACGCGCGGCCGCTTAACCGAAGCCAAACCATAATTCCGCGATAATCGACGCCTCACAAAGAGGCGTGCGCTGCGCCGAAGGCGTATCGCGGGTCACCGAGGTTCAAATGAACGATTTCCACCGCATCCGCCGGCTGCCGCCTTACGTGTTCGACCACATCAACCCGATCAAGGCGCGGCTGCGCGCCAACGGGGTGGACATCATCGACCTGGGCATGGGCAACCCGGACCTGCCCACTCCCGCGCCCATCGTCGAAAAGCTCAAGGAGACGGTGAAGGACCCGCGGACCCACCGCTACTCCACCTCGCGCGGCATTCCCGGCCTCCGCAAGGCGCAGGCGAGCTACTACGGCCGCCGCTTCGGGGTGAAGCTCGACCCCAACACGCAGGTCGTCGCGACGCTCGGCTCCAAGGAAGGCTTCGCCAACATGGCGCAGGCCATCACCGCGCCGGGCGATGTGGTGCTGGTGCCCAACCCGACCTACCCGATCCACTCGTTCGGCTTCATCATGAGTGGCGGCGTGGTGCGTTCCATGCCGGCCGATCCCAACGAGGATTTCATGCGCGCGCTGGATCGTGCCGTCCGGCACTCGATCCCGAAGCCCATCGCGCTGGTGCTGAACTACCCGGCCAATCCTACCGCCTATACGGCGACGCTCGACTTCTACAAGGAGGTCGTGAAGTACTGCAAAGAGAACGAGATCTTCATCCTCTCCGATCTCGCCTACGCGGAGATCTATTTCGACGAGGACGTGCCGCCCTCGGTGCTGGAAGTGCCGGGCGCCATCGACATCTCGGTCGAGTTCACCTCGATGTCCAAGACCTACTCGATGCCGGGCTGGCGCGTCGGCTTCGCGGTGGGCAACGAGCGGCTGATCGCGGCGCTGGCCCGCGTGAAGTCGTATCTCGACTACGGCGCCTTCACGCCGATCCAGGTGGCGGCGGCAACGGCGCTCAATGGCGACGACAAGGTGATCGAGGAAGTCCGGACCATCTATCGCGACCGCCGCGACGTGATGGTGGAGAGCTTCGCGCGCGCCGGCTGGAACATCCCGTCGCCCAAGGCGACGATGTTCGCCTGGTCGCCGATCCCCGACCAGTTCGCGCATCTGGGCTCGCTCGAATTCGCCAAGCTCCTGATCCAGGAGACGGGCGTGGGCGTCGCGCCGGGCGTCGGCTTCGGCGAGTACGGCGACCAGTATGTGCGCCTGGCGCTCGTCGAAAACGAGCAGCGCATCCGGCAGGCGGCGCGCAACATCAAGAAGTTCCTGGCCGGCACGCCGAGCTACGGCAATGTGGTGCCGCTGCAGGCCACGAAGTAGCCTCCGGCATTCCTGCGTTTGGAGGCCCGGTTGCTGGACCGGGCCTTTCCTTTTCAGGCCGTCGAGATGGAGAGTACCCGCTGCGCGGAGTATTGCCTATTGACGGATAGGGTCTTTCCTATCCATAGCTCTGGGCGCGTCTTCTCAGAGTCCTTCCATGTCCGATATCCAGTCGTTCCGCCAGTCCGTTGAAGCCTTTATCGCGGCGCGGGGGTGGACGCCGACGCGGTTCGGACGGACCATCGCGGGCGATCCGCTGTTCGTGTTCGACCTGCGCGAGGGGCGGGAGCCGCGGTCGGAAACGCGGACGCGCATCCTCAAGGCTATGCAGGAGCAGGCCGATGCGGCGCTCGAGGCGCCGTTGCGCATCGGCGTGGCAGGGCTCGGCAATGTCGGTGCCACGCTGGTCCGGATCATCCAGAAGGACGGCGAGGAGCTGACGCGCAAGCTCGGCCGCAAGATTACCGTGACGGCGGTGTGCGCGCGCTCGCGCAGCCGCGACCGCGGCATCGATGCCAGCGAGCTCAAATGGTTCGACGATCCGGTGGCGCTGGCGAAATCGGACGGCATTGACCTGTTCGTCGAGCTGATCGGCGGCGAGGACGGCCCGGCGCTGGCGGCGGTGAAGGCGGCGCTGGAGATCGGGCGGCCGGTGGTCACGGCCAACAAGGCGCTGCTCGCCCGGCATGGCGTGGCGCTCGCCAGGATCGCCGAGGAATCGGGCGCGCAGCTCGGCTTTGAGGCGGCGGTGGCGGGCGGCATCCCGGTGATCAAGACGCTGCGCGAAGGGCTGGGCTCGGCCCGCATCGCCCGCGTCTATGGCATCATGAACGGCACCTGCAACTACATCCTGACGCGCATGGGGAACGAGGGCATCAGCTTCGCCGAGTGCCTCGCCGACGCGCAGAAGCTCGGTTACGCCGAGGCGGACCCGACCTTCGACGTCGAGGGCTACGACACCGCCCACAAGCTCGCCATCCTCGCCTCGCTCTGCTTCGGCTGCGAGATCGCGCCCGACGAAATCTTCGTCGAGGGCATCAGCTCGATCAGCCAGGCCGACATCAAGGTGGCCGGCGACCTCGGCTACAAGATCAAGCTGCTCGGCATCGCGCAGCGCTCGGCCGACGGCATCGACCAGCGCGTGCACCCGACGTTGGTGAAGAAGACCTCGGCCGTGGCCGGCGTCGACGGCGTGCTGAACGCGGTGGCGCTCGAAACCGACCATGTGCACGAGCTGCTGCTCGCCGGGCCGGGGGCAGGCGGGCCGCCGACCGCTTCGTCGGTGCTGAGCGACATCCTCGATATCGCGCGCGGCACGCGGGTGCCGCCGCTCGGGGTTCCCTCCGAAGAGCTCACGCCCTATCGGCAGGCACCGATGCGGGCGCACGAGGGCGGCTATTACATCCGACTAAATGTCAGGGACGTGCCGGGCGCGTTTGCGGCTATTGCTACGCGCATGGGTGCGGCGGGCATTTCGCTCGAAAGCGTCATCCAGCGTCCGGATCTGCGCGTCACGGAGCCGGGCTTGAATGGGACGGAGTCCCGAACCGTGGTGGTGCTTACGCATTCCACGCTGGAGCAGTCGGTCCGCGATGCGCTGAGCGCAATCAAGGGCGACGGCTTCATCGTCGGCGATCCGCAGATGATCCGGATCGAGCAGCTCTAGGCGTTCCCGGAAGTTGCAGGTTCTGCGGTTCGGGAGCACCACCGCAGCGATGTAACCAAGGCCCCTGCGGCGGGGCAGGGAGTGCACATGAAGCTCAGCAAGTCCGATACCGACCGGCAGGCGGCGATCGATCGTTCGCTCACGCTCGAACTGGTGCGCGTCACCGAGGCAGCGGCGCTCGCGGCAGCCAACTGGCGCGGCAAGGGCAACGAGAAGGCGGCCGATGCCGCCGCCGTCGAGGCCATGCGCGCCGAGATGAGCAATGTGCACATCCACGGCCGGATCGTGATCGGCGAGGGCGAGCGCGACGAGGCGCCGATGCTGTGGATCGGCGAGGAAGTCGGGGCCGGCGACGGTCCCGAGGTCGATATCGCCGTTGATCCCTTGGAGGGCACCACCCTGTGCGCCAAGAACCAGCCGGATTCGATCTGCGTGCTCGCCATGGCCGAGCGCGGCGGCCTGCTGAACGCGCCTGACGTCTACATGCAGAAGATCGCCGTGGGCGCCGGCTACCCCGATGGCGTGGTCGATCTCGACGCTTCGGCCAGGGACAACGTGACGGTGCTCGCCCGCGCCAAGGGCGTGCCGGTGAGCGAGATCACTGCGTGCGTGCTCGACCGGCCGCGGCATGCCGGGCTGATCGACGAGCTGCGCTCGGCAGGCGTCGCGATCAAGCTGATCACCGATGGCGACGTCGCCGGTATCATCCACGCGGTGAATACCGAGGATACCGGCATCGACATCTACCTGGGCTCGGGCGGTGCGCCCGAGGGTGTGCTGGCGGCGGCGGCACTCCGCTGCATCGGCGGGCAGATGCAAGGCAGGCTTATCCTCGACACCGAGGAGAAGCGGGCCAGGGCCCTGAAGATGGGGATCAGCGATCCGGGCAAGAAATACCGCACCGAGGAGCTCGCCTCGGGCGACGTGCTGTTCGCCGCCACCGGCGTCACCGACGGCAGCCTCCTCACCGGCGTGCGCTACCGGCAGCAGTCGGTGCGGACGAACACCGTGGTCA
>JAEYTN010000349.1 GCA_023433985.1 Pseudomonadota bacterium
GGAACGGAACGCGAGTTCGGCATAGTCGGCGAACGCGCCGACCGTGTCGCGGTTGATCCACCCGCCCTGGTCCTCGAGCGCCTGCGGCAGGTCCCAGTGGTAGAGCGTGACGTTGGGCTGGATGCCCGCCGCCAGCAGTTCGTCGATCAGCCGTGCGTAAAAATCGATGCCCTTCTGGTTCACCTGCCCCCTGCCCTCAGGCAGCAGCCGCGGCCAGCTCAGGGAGAAGCGGTAGCTCGTGACGCCGATCTCCTTCAGCAGCGCCACGTCTTCCTTGTAGCGGTGGTAGTGGTCCGCACCCCGGTCGCCGGGGATGTCGAGATGCACCTTGCCCGGCGTATGGCTGAAGGTGTCCCAGATGGAGGGCCCCTTGCCGTCCTCGTTCCAGGCCCCCTCGATCTGGAAGGCACTGGTTGCGACGCCGAAATCGAAGCCGGCCGGGAACTGGAATCTCGCCACGGTGAAAGGTCCTGGAAATGTCGGGAGAAGCGGGAGGGCGCCGCGCCCAGGAGGTGGAGCGCGGCGCCGAGGGCCGAAGCCCTATTTCGTGGTCACGGTGAAGCCCTGTTCCTGGGCGTACTGGGCGATGCGGTCCGACCAGGCCTTGAAGCCGTCGAACAGGCTGGTCTTGCCCGAGATCGCCTGTCCCACGGTGTCGCGATAGACGCTCGACACGTAGGGCTGGAACGGCAGCCAGGTCCAGCCGACCACCGAGTTCCGGGCCGACTCGGCAAAGATCTGCCGCGCCTTCTGGCCGCCGAGATATTCGATCTCCTCGTCGATGAAGACCGGGTCTTCCCACGCCGCCTTGGTCGTCGGCAGCAGGCCCTGGTCGTCCTTCAGCGTGGCGACGCCTTCCGGGCTGCCGTTCATCCAGAGCGCGAACTTCACCGCGGCCTCCTTCTTGCTCGACTGCGCCAGCACCACCGTGCCCGAGCCGCCGAACTGGCTGGTGCCGACATCGCCTTCGTTCCACACCGGCTGCGGAGCAACGCGCCACAGCCCCTTGTTGTCGGGCAGCACGCCGGTCAGCGCCTGCAGGCCCCAGGCGCCGACGACCCAGGTCGCCATCTGCCCCGCGCCCAGTTGCTTGAACCACTCGTCCGAACCTTGCACGGATTCGATGGTCACGCCCTTGGCGTTGAGGTCGGTCCAGTAGTCGGCCCACTGCTTGGCCTTCTCGGACTGCAGGTTGAGCGTCACGTTGGTGCCGTCGGCGATCGACCACGGCTCCGCCGAGAGCTGCCACAGGCCCATATAGGCCGCGTCGACCAGGCTCGGGTCGACGTAGGTGATGTAGTGATCGGGGTTCTTGGCGTGGATCGCCTCGGCCGCTGCGGCATACTCGGCCCAGGTCCTGGGCACTTCGACGCCGGCTTCGTCGAACACGTCCTTGCGGTAGTACATGACGCCCGGGCCGAAGTCCTGCGGCACGCCATAGACGCCGCCATTGATCTCGACGAGGCCCAGCACGCCGGGCAGGAACAGATCGCGCACGGCGCCGCCGCCGAACTGCGTGACGTCGGCCAGCGCTCCGGTCAGCGCGAAGTTGGGGATCGCGTCATAGGTCATGTGCGCGACGTCAGGGCCGCCGGAGCCCGCGTCCACGGCGTTCTGGATCTTGGTGTATTCGTCTGTACCGACGCCGACATTCTCCACCTTCACCTTGATGTCGGGATTGGCCGCCTCGAACTTGTCGATCGAGGTCTGGATGTTGGGCAGCCAGGTCCAGAACGTGATCTCCACCGGTTCCTGGCCAATGGCGCCGGTGACGAAGAACGCGGCCACCGCGACACTGGCGGCGAGCCCCTTGGCGATGCGAGTCATGGTCTTCTCCCTTCGTGGCGCTCCTCCGCGCCTTGGTTATGGCGTCCGGGACGCCGAAATCCTCAGCCCGCGGGCTGTCATTCCTTCACCCCGCCGGCGGCGATGCCCGATTGCCAGTATTTCTGCAGGACCACGAAGGCGACGAGCAGCGGCAGCACCGCCAGCAGCGAGCCCGTGATGACGAGTGGGTAGAGCGGCTGCGCGAGGTTGACGCCGCCGGCATTGGCCAGCTTGTTCCACAGCGACAGCCCCACGGTGAGCGGGAACTTGTCGGACTGGTTGAGCACGATCAGCGGCAGGAAATAGTTGTTCCAGGTCGCTACCAGCTGGAACAGCAGCACGGTGACGAAGCCCGGCGCCATCAGCGGCAGCGCGATGGTAAAGAAGATTCGGCCCTCGCTCGCGCCGTCGATACGCGCCGCCTCGATCATCGAGTCGGGCACCGCGTCCTGCGCATAGACCATCATCAGGAACAGCCCGAACGGGCTGACCAGCGCCGGGATGATCACAGCCAGCTCGGTGTTGATCAGCCCCCACTGCGTGAACAACATGTAGGTCGGTACGGCCAGCGCGGTGCCGGGGACTGCCGTCGCGCCGAGCACGATGCCGAGCACGGCCCTGCGCCCATGGAAATCGAACTTCGCCAGCGCATAGCCGCCCATGGCGCAGATCAGCGCCGCCCCGCCCGCACCCACCACCGCGTAAAGGATCGTGTTGGCGAACCAGCGCAGGTAGATGCCGCCCTGGAAGGCAAAGAGCTGCCCGATATTGTCCCACAGCGCAAAGCTCGGCGCGAAGGCGAGCCCGAACGTGCCGAAGAGGTCGGCGTTGGTCTTGGTGGCGTTCACCAGCAGCCATAGCAGCGGCAGCATGAAGTAGGCGAGCAGCATCCAGAGCACGACCGTCAGCACCGGCGACTTGCGCGGGCGGAGCCGCGAGCGGGTCCGCGTTCCGGTCTCGGCGGCGGTGAGCGCGAGCGAGGTCATATCAGCCGCCCCCGCTTGGCCGCGCCGAGCTGCACCACATAGGCGATGATCACCGTGAACCCGCCCAGCAGCATCGCCACGGCGGCGGCGTAGTTGATCTGCCCGCCGGTGAAGCTGAGATTGTAGGCGTAGAGGTTGGGCGTCCAGCTCGTGGTCACGACGCTGGGCCGGAGCTGCCCGAGGATCGACGGCTCGTTGAACAGCTGCAGCGAGCCGATGATCGAGAAGATCACCGCCAGCATCAGCGCCGGACGCAGCGCCGGCAGCTTGATGAACCAGGCCTTGTGCCACTCGTTGGCGCCGTCGATTGCCGCCGCCTCGTAGATGTCGGACGGGATGGAGCGCAGCGCGGCGTAGAAGATCAGCATGTTGTAGCCGACGAACGACCACGTCACGACGTTGCCGACGCTCGCCAGCATCAGGTTGGGGCCGAGAAAGTCCGGCGTGGGGATGCCGAGCGCGCCGAACACCTGCCCCGCGAGCCCGAACTGGCTGCCGAAGATGTAACCCCACATCAGCGCCGCCACGACTGCCGGTACGGCGTAAGGCAGGAACAGCCCGATCCGCACGATCCGGCTGCCTCCGAGCCGCCCGCTGTCGATGGCAAGCGCCACGAACATGGCGATGCCGAGCATGATCGGCACCTGCAGCAACAGGAACAGGAACACCCGCAACACCGCGTCGTGCAGCAGCGTATCGGCGAAGGCGCGCAGGTAGTTGCCGAACCCGACAAACACCGTGCCGCCGACCATCTGCTTGCGAAAGAAGCTGATCCACAGCGCATAGCCGAGCGGGATCACGATCGAAATCGCGAACACCACGAAGAACGGCGCGAGGAACAGATACGCCGTCGGCGTCGCCTTGCCCTTGGCGCTCATCCGCCGCCGCTGCGCGATCGCGGTCACGCCGAAACCTCGCGGAGCACCCGCACGTCCCAGGGCTTCAGCGACAGCGTCCCTACCCGCGCGCCGGAGAGCACGTCCGCCACCGCCATGGGCGGCGTCACCTCACGCCCTTCCCAGCCGAAATTGTGCACGAACCACAGCCGCTCGCCGGCTCGGTTCGTCGCCCCGTGCACCGCTACCGCACCCGGCACCAGTTGCGACTGCCAAGGGTGGTCCGGCTGCAACCAATCGCCCAGCGACTGCGCCAGGTCGAGCCCCGGGAACGCCCCGACATAGGTGACCCGTCCCTTGCCGAAGACGCGCGACGTCGCTGCCGGCCAGCGGCCGAAATGCGGGTGGTCGTAGCTGGCAATCGCCTCGGCGCCGCTGGCGGTAAGCCCTTCGACAAGGCTCTGCGCCGTGCCGGTCAGTTGCCCCGAAACCTCGAGCGGGGCCACGAGGTTGCTGAACTCGTCATACCACACCCCGGCCGCCTCGGCCAAACCAGCCGGCTGCCGGTCGAGCTTCGGCCGTCCGATCTCGTCGGCATAGGCGGTCCGGATGCCGATCACAAGATGCCCGCCTGCCTCGGCATAGGCGACGAGGTTCGCGACCAGCCGGTCCGAGGCGAGATAAAGCGCCGGCACCACCAGCGCCGGCAGCTGCCGCGCCAGCTCGGCGGCGTCGGCGGTCTCGAAGTCGGCCGCATGCATCACCCGCACCTGATGCCCGGCTCGGTCGAGCCCGCCATAGAAACGGTAGACGATGCGCTCGTAGGCCGCGCGATCCGCCGGTCCCTGCTTTTCGGGCGTCGCGGCGGGGTCCTGCATCGGTGGGTGGTATTCAAAGGCCCAGCGGTTGGGCATCGAGAAGATCAGTCCGATGCTGGCGTCGGGCACGATGCCCTCGACCGCGGCACCTGCCCGAGCGATCTCGTTGCCGAGTTCCGCCACCTGCGCATACACCCGGCCGGGTACGAAGCTGTGCGGCAGCACCCCACCCCAGAACGTCTCCCACGAGCCATGCATGGTGTGCCAGTGCCAGTATTCGACGGCGCGGGCGCCGCGGGCGATCATCGCCCAGCCCACCTGCCGCCACTGGCCGTCATACATGGGATGGTTGAACCAGGGGAAACCGATGCTCGTCGCATTGGTCTCGGTCACCATGAAGCGCCGCTGGCCGATGGCCCAGGTCCGGTCCGAAATGTAGAACGGCGCCCAGCTACCCGAGGGCGGAAAGGCGTAGTCGCCGACCGTGTCAGGCCCGAGCTGGTCCTGCGTGGCGATATACTGGTTCGAGGCGATCACGTCGCAGGCCGCACCGATGGCCCGATCGTCCACCGCCGCGCGCATCGGGTCGATGCAGGTGGTGATGAACTGGTCGTCGCTCGCATATTCGCGGACGACCCCAACCTGCCAGACGATATACTCGGTCGTCTGCATGGCGTGGAAACGCCGCCAGTCGAGGTCGTATTGCGGCACGTGGTTGCCGTCGGGAATCCACAGCTCGTCGATGTCGTTGAGCCGGTGCGCCCAGTGCGTCAGGTTCCACGCCTGGTTGATCGCTTCGACGCCGTTGTACTTCTCCACCAGCCATTGCTTGAAGCGCGCGAACACATGCGCATTGTGCGGCATCTGGTGGCCGGGCTCGTTGTCGACCTGATAGCCCACCACCGCCGGATGGTCGGCATAGCGCCCGACGACCTTGCGGATGATCCGCTCGGCATACTCGAGAAACACCGGGTGCGAAGTGTCCGCTTCCTGCCGCGCGCCCCAGGGTACGCGCACGCCCGTCCTGCTCTCCGCCGCGATCTCGGGGTGCTTCACCATCAGCCAGGGTGGCACGGCATAGGTCGGCGTGCCCAGCACGACGGAGATGCCATGGGCGTGCGCGGCATCGAGCACGGGCTGCAGCCACTCGAGCTCGAACTCGCCGTCACGCGGCTCCCAGGTCGACCAAACCGACTCGCCCACGCGGATCAGGTTGAAGCCCGCCTCGCGCATCAGACGGAAATCCTCCGCCATGCGCTCGACCGGCTGATACTCGGGGTAATAGGCGGCACCAAACAGGATGCGGTCGCCGATGCGATAGCTCGCCTTGTCTTGCTGCACGCCTCACTCCCGACGGACGTTTTTGTCTCGTTCTGTAGAATTGTTAGCGCAAACAATGTTGTTGTCAACAATGCGTTCGGCAGCGCCTCCCAATGGGTTCAGCGGCTTGCCAAAACGTCGCGTTTCAAGGCATCTCAACCGCTTGCACCGTTCAGCCGGCGGAACTAATGTTTACGCTAACGAAAGGGGCGCGATTGGCTCGTCAGGCGCAAAAAGGCAGAACCCCCACCATGGCCGACGTGGCGCGGCTGGCGCAGGTGTCGCAGCAGACCGTGTCGCGCGTCCTCAACGACTACGCGTTCATCAAGCCCGACACCCGCGAGCGGGTGCTGCAGGCCATTGCCAGTCTCGACTACCGCCCGAATATGGCGGCACGTACGCTGGCGACCAGCCGCTCGCGCACCATCGGCGTCGTCGCGTCGGACTATACGAGCTTCGGCCCAGCCTCAGCCCTGTGGGGCGTGGAGGAGGCGGCGCGCGAGGCAGGCTATTCGGTCTCCATCGTGTCGCTGCGGGAGTCGAACTACAATACCATCTCGCAGGCGCTCGCCCGCCTTGCCGGCCAGTCCGTCGAAGGCATCGTGATGATCGCCCCGCAGGACATGACCGCGGCGGCCGCCTTCGTCACCTTCGACAACGTGCCCGTCGTCACCCTCGCTTCGGTCGATACCGGCGAACACACCGCGATCATGGTAGATTCCGTCGAAGGCTCGCGTGCCGCGACGCAGCACCTCATCGAACTCGGCCACAAGTGGATCGCGCACCTTGCCGGCCCCGCCGGCTTCACCGTGTCGGAATCCCGCATCCATGGCTGGCGCAAGGCGCTTGCCGACGCGCACCTTGTCGCCGCCGAGCCCTTCGTCTGCGACTGGAGTGCGCAGAGCGGCTACGAGATGGGCAAGGTGATGCTGCGCGACGATCGCTTCACCGCCGCCTATTGCGCCAACGACCGCATTGCCCAGGGGCTGCTCCTCGCCCTCCACGAAGCCGGTCGTGCCGTGCCCGACCGCTTCAGCGTCGTCGGCTTCGATGATGTGCCCGAAGCCGCCTACCTGATCCCGCCACTCACCACCATTCGGCAGGATTTCGCGGCGCTGGGTCGGCGTTGCATCGAGGCCGTGCTCATGCGCATTACCGGCCAGCCACCACGCCAGACCGATCCGCTGATCCCCGGCCTCGTAGCACGTCGCAGCTCCGGCCCCGTGCCGGCTTAGCGCGACTACCACCGGAACTCAGCCCGGGCTCTTGCCCCGCGAACTCTTCCGCGCCACCACGCGCGGCGTCACCACGAAGCGCTCAGGCTCGGTCCGCCCCCGGATGCGTTCGATCAATAGTCGTGCCGCCTGCAACCCCAGCACTTCGCCCGATTGATCGACGCTGGTGAGACTGTTCTGCGCGAGGTCGCAGTAAATGGTGTTGTCGTAGCCCACCACCGCAAGGTCGTTGGGAATGCTGAGGCCAAGCTCGGTGGCGATGCTGATCATCTCGAGCGCGATGAAGTCCATCCAGCAGAAGATGGCCTCCGGGCGGTCGCGGCCCTGCAACAGCCTCGTGCCGGCAACCTGTACCTCGCGTATGGTCTGGCCAATCCGCAGCACGTTGATGTGCTGGGCCAGTCCCGCATCCTCCATGGCGCGGCGATAGCCGACCTCCCGCTCGTCGGCGACCGTTGGGCTGGTGCCGGCGAGGCTCACCATGGCGATCCGGCGGTAGCCGTTGGTGACGAGGTGGCGTACCACCAGCATGGCGCCGAGCTGGTCGTCATTGTTGACGGTATCAAACGGCGCATCGGGCGTAGCATAGCGCGCAATGGTGACGATCGGCTTGCGCTCGGCGATCTCGGCCAGTCGCTCGGGAACTTCAGTGGTGCCGAGCAGGATGATGCCATCGACCTGCCGATCGATCATCGAGTCGATCAACGCCTCCTCGACCAGCGTTGCCTGGCTGATGCCCAGCAGGGGCTGGTAGGGCGTGCGATCGAGCGCCGAGTTCACCCCGGTGAAAATGTCTGCAAAGAACGGGTTACGCAGGTCGGGCAGGATGATGCCGACGGTGAAGGTCTGCCCGCGCATGCCGCGCGCCGAGGCAAGCGGCCGGTAGTTGAGCTTCTGCATGGAGGCCTGCACCCGGGCCCTTAGCCCGTCGCTCACGCCATAGGCGTCGCGCAACACTTTCGACACCGCGGCCACCGAAACGCCCGCGTCCTCTGCCACCTCCTTGATGGTGACGCGATCGACCTTGCGCGGTGCGTTGGTGGGCTTGCGCATCCCTAAACTCCTGTTCACGCGCTTGTCTCACGCTTCATCGCAAAAGCCCATTGCCATCGCCGCCGAAATGTAGAACGGTACACGTAGAACAATACACACGCCGGACCCCAAGTACCGGTGGCGGCCTGAGGAGACTACCGGTGAATGACGTTGTGGCGCCCCGAGCGCAGAGTCTGGGCATGTCTGCATGGACGGCCAAAATGGTCCGCCCGCTCAGCGATCGCGGCGTCGGAACACCCGCCTCGTTCGTTTCAAAGCGCTTCACGCTCGACAAGGTGCAGGGCACGGAAACGCTGCGTATCAGCGCCCTCGGCCTCTACCGCGCCTTCATCAACGGCCAGCGCGTGGGGCACGACCTGCTCACGCCCGGCTGGACCGCGTACGACAAGCGGCTGAGCTACCAGACCTACGCCGTCGGCGACCTGCTGAAGGCGGGTGAAAACGAAATCGAGATCTGGCTCGCCGATGGCTGGCTCCGCTCGCAGATGATGTGGGGCCAGGCGCCGCTGTTCAACGTATGGGGCGAGCATATCGCCGCCATCGCCGAGCTCTTTGGCCGCTGGGGCGACCTCACGCCGGTGCTGGTGACCGACGCGACATGGCAATCGGGCGAACTGCCGGTGCGCCAGTCGGGCATCTACTTTGGCGAAGTGTACGATGCGCGCTTCGAAAAGAAAGTGACCGCCGGCACCGAGGTGCTGCCGTTCGATACCGGCATCCTCGTCCCGCACGAAACCACCCCGCCGCGCGAGCTCGCAGCCATTGCCTCGGTCAAGAACTGGACCGATGCCGAAGGTCGCACCGTCTATGATTTCGGCCAGAACCATGCCGGCTACGTCGCCTTTACCGTGTCGGGCGAGGCGGGCGCGCGGGTAACCGTCGAGCATGGCGAAGTCCTGGACAAGGACAAGCAGTTCTACAACGGCAACTACCGCACGGCCGTCGCGAAGCTCGACTACACCCTCAGCGGAGCGGGCGAGGAGAGTTGGCGCCCAATCTTCACCTTCCAGGGCTATCGCTACGTCCGCGTCACCATCACCGGCAAGGCCACGCTCAGCCGCATCGAATCGATCCCGGTCAGCTCCGTCACCGAGCAGAAGGCGACGTTCACCTCGGCCAACCCGCTGGTCGATCGGCTGGTGCTCAACACGCTGTGGAGCCAGCGCTCCAACTTCATCGACGTCCCTACCGATTGTCCGCAGCGCGACGAGCGGCTGGGCTGGACCGGCGACGCACAGGTGTTCGCCGGCACCGCCTGCTACCTGGGCGACGCGCACGGCTTCCTCGTCAAATATGTCCGCGACCTGATGGCCGACCAGCGCGAGAACGGCGCCATCCCGCACGTCTCGCCGGACCCGACGCGCCTCCAGCCCGAGCACTATCCCGGCTTCTTCGGCTCGACGGGCTGGGGCGACGCCATCGCCGTCATCCCTTGGCAGCTCTATCTCCACTATGGCGACACGGCCATTCTTGCCGAGGCGCTGCCCGCCATGGAGCGCTGGGTCGATTTCGTCTGGTCGATCAGCGACGGTCCGATCGTCAAGCCGCCGCGCCAGTGGGGCGGGAAGGGCTTCACCTTCGGCGACTGGCTGCAACCCGGCGGCCCCTCGGCCAAGCCGCTGCCCACCATCGGGGACGACGCGGCCGCCACGATCTACCTGTTCATCACCTCGACGCTGGTCGGAAAGATCGCCCGGATCGCCGGCAAGGCCGACGTTGCGGCGCGCATGGAGCGTATCGCCGCGCAGGTGAAAGCCGCCTTCGCCGACGAGTTCATCACCGCGTCCGGCCGCCTCGCCTACGACGACCAGACCTCCTACGCCCTTGCCTTCCTCCATGACCTCATCCCGGAGGAAAAGCGTGAAGCGGCCAAGGCCCATTTCAAGGCCACGATCCTCCGCTCCGACGGCAAGGTGGGCACGGGCTTCATCGGCACGCCGGCATTGCTCCCAGCGCTGGTGAAGATCGGGGAGCCCGGCATCGCCGCCGATCTCTTCCTCCAGGAAGGCGTGCCCGGCTGGCTCTACCAGGTGAAGATGGGCGCAACCACTATCTGGGAGCGCTGGGACGCGATGGCGCCCGACGGCACCATCTACAATCCGCAGATGAACTCCTACAATCACTACGCCTATGGCGCGGTGTGCCAGTGGCTCCTCGAAGGCGTGGCCGGGTTCCGTCCCGACCCGGAGGATCCGGGCTTCGCCACCATCGTCTTCGAGCCGGTTGTCGTGCCCGAGCTGTCGCCGGTGGCCGCCACGCATGACTCGCCGAGGGGCCAGATCAAGGCCGGGTGGCGGCTCGAGGACGGCCGGGTCCAGTATGACATTGCTGTGCCGGCGACCAGCAAGGGCGTGCTGCGGCTCATCGCCCCCAACATCACCGTCGATGGCGAAGCCTGGAGCGGCGGCGAGCGCGAGCTCGCGCCGGGACAGCACACCATCAGCTTCGACTACGTCGCCGCGCCAAGGCTGGCGGTCGATAAGCTCGATATCAACGCCCGGACACCCTGACACAGGGGCGGCGGGCAGAGGAGATGGCCCGAGCCTGGGCCAAACTGGGGAGGAAGTGCCTATGACCATCAAGTTCGCCGCCGGCCTTGCCGCGGCACTGCTGTCGCTGACTGCGCTTACCGGCGCAGGCGTCGCCCAGGACACCGTGACGCTCACCTACCTCGTCGACGACAACCCGACGAACGTGGCGACCACCGAAGCCCTCAAGGCCGCCTTCGAGGCCGAGAACCCGAACATCAAGATCGAGATCGAGACCCGGCCCGGCGGCGGCGAGGGTGACAACATCGTCAAGACCCGCCTCGCCACCGGGGAGATGACCGACGTATTCCGCTACAATGCCGGCTCCCTGTTCCAGGCGCTCAACGCACCGCAGACCATGCTCGACCTCACCGACGAGCCGTTCCAGGCCAACATTATCGACTCGTTCAAGCCGGTAG
>JAEYTN010000393.1 GCA_023433985.1 Pseudomonadota bacterium
GCGCTGAAGCCCGACCTGATCGTTGCCGAGTACTGGCCGCTCGACAAGATGTGGAGCGGCATGACCGGCGAGGCCAATTCGGCGGGCGAGCAGATCAAGAAGATCGCGCCGGTCACCGGGCCGACCCAGGGCTCCTCCATCGTCACCCTGATCGAGGACTACGAGAAGCTCGCCGAAAGCCTCGGCGCCGACCTCTCCGCACCGGCGGTGGCCGCCGACAAGGCCGCCTTCCAGGCTTCGCTGGCGACGTTCAAGGCGGCCCTCGCCGCCAAGCCAAACCTCACCGTGCTCGCCGTCTGGGCCGGCACCGATGCGCTCTACGTCGCTGCCACGGCGGGCGCAGCCGAGCTCACCGATTTCGCCGGCTGGGGCATGAAGCTCATCGATCCGCCGGTCGCCGACGACCGCGGCTACTGGGAAACGCTGAGCTGGGAGCAGGTCGACAAGTATCAGCCCGACCTGGTGATCGTCGACAACCGCTCCGACAGCACAATCGAAACCGCGAAGGCACAGCCGACCTGGACCACCATCAAGGCCGCGGCGGCCGGGCAGGTGGCCGACTGGCCGGCGTTCTGGCTGCGAAACTACAAGGCCTATGCCGAGGCGCTCGACGGTCTCACCGCCGCGATCGAGGCGGCGGACGAGAACCTCTCGAACTAAGGGATGGCGCTTGCGGCCGAGGCGGGGAGCATCCGGAGGCCGGCGCGCGTCGGCGGCCTCGCGCTGCTTGCCGCCGGCCTCGTCGCGGTGCTGTTCTTCTCGATCACCGTCGGCGCGCGGCCGATCTCGCTCGGCGACGTCTGGGCGGCGCTGACGGCACCCGACCCCGAGAGCACGACACACCGCATCATCCACGAGCTGCGCCTGCCGCGCACGCTGATCGGGCTGCTCGTGGGCGCTGCGCTCGGCCTCGCGGGCGCCATCCTGCAGGGCGCGACGCGCAACCCGCTGGCCGATCCCGGCCTGCTCGGCATCGAGGCGGGGGCGACGCTCTGCGTGGTGCTCGGCATCGCGGTGTTCGGCATCACGACGCTCGCCGGCTACGTCTGGCTCGCCTTCCTCGGCGCCGGCATCGCTACGGCAATGGTCTATGTCATCGCCTCGATGGGCCGCGAGGGCGCCACTCCGGTGAAGCTGGCGCTGGGCGGTGCTGCCGTGACCGCCGCGCTCGGCTCGATTACCAGCGCCATCCTCATCACCTCGGTCGATACGCTCGACCAGATCCGGTTCTGGCAGGTCGGGGCGCTGCCCGGGCGGACCATGGATATTCTCTGGCAGGTCGCGCCCTTCCTCCTCGTCGGCATCGCCTTGGCGCTGACCGCCGGCCGTATCCTCGACGGGCTGTCGATGGGCGACGATGTAGCGCGCGGCCTGGGGCAGCGCGTGCAGCTGAGCCGTGCCTTCGTCGGCCTCGTCGCCGTGATCCTCGCCGGAGCTGCCACCGCCGCCTGCGGGCCGATCGCTTTTGTCGGCCTCACCATCCCGCATGTGGCGCGGGCCCTGACCGGGCCGAACTACCGCTGGATCCTGCCATACTCGATGCTGCTCGGGCCGATCCTGCTGCTGGGCGCGGACATTGTCGGCCGCGTCATCGCCCCGCCGGGCGAGTTGCAGGTCGGCATCGTGACGGCCGCCATCGGCGCGCCGTTCTTCATCGCCTTCGTGCGCCGCCGCAAGCTGGCCGAGCTATGAACGTGTCCGTGCAATTCGCTCCGGCAAGCACGGTGGCCGTCGCGCGACGGAAGCTCGAGGCGCGCTGGTGGCTGGTCGTCGCCAGCCTCGCGGTGCTGCTCGTCGCGCTGTTGTCGGTGGCGCTGACAATCGGCGACTACCCGCTGCCGGTCGGCGACGTGATCCGCTCGCTGCTCTCCCCCTTCACCGGCGACGCGGACCGATCCAACGACTTCATCGTGCTCGGCGTGCGCCTGCCGCGCGCCGTCACCGGGCTGCTCGCCGGCGCCGCCTTCGGGCTCTCGGGCGTGATGTTCCAGACGGTGCTGCGCAACCCGCTCGCCAGCCCCGATATCGTCGGCATCACCACCGGGGCGAGCACGGCGGCGGTGATCGCGATTATCACCCTCCACCTCTCGGGCCTCGCCGTCACAGCCTTCGCCACAGGGGGCGCCGTGGTCATCGCGGCGCTGATCTATGCCCTGAGCTGGCGCGGCGGCGTCACGCCCTATCGCCTCGTGCTGGTTGGCATCGGCATGGCGGCGATCTCGGCGGCCGTAACCTCCTACCTCTTCACCCGCGCCCGCATCGCCGACGTGCAACAGGCGATGAGCTGGCTCACTGGCAGCCTCAACGGGGCGACCTTCGAGAACCTGCTGCCGCTCGCCCTGGGCCTGCCGGTGCTCGGACCGGTCGCCGCGATCTTCTACCGCCCGCTCGCCAGCCTCGAGCTCGGCGACGACACGGCGCGGGCGCTCGGGACGCGGGTCGAAGTCACGCGGCTCGGCACGCTGCTGGTCGCGGTAGTCCTCGCCGCCTTCGCCACCGCCACAGTAGGGCCGCTCGCCTTCGTCGCCTTCGCGGAGGGGCCGGTCGCGCGGCGGCTGCTCGGCCCGGCGGTGAACGCGCTGCTGCCCTCGGCAATGGTCGGCGCGGCGGTGACGGTCGGCGCCGATCTCGTGGCGCAGCACGCGCTCGGCCGCAACCAGCTGCCGGCCGGCGTCGTCACCGGCGCCATCGGCGCGGCCTTCCTCATCTACCTCCTCGCCGCGGCGAACCGTTCGGGCC
>JAEYTN010000396.1 GCA_023433985.1 Pseudomonadota bacterium
GTCTGGTCCCGCATCTGGAGCCAGAACGCCCCGGGCTACCTGTTCCTCTTGCCCTGGTTCATCGGCTTCTTCGGCCTGACGCTGGGACCGATGATCTCCTCGCACTACCTGAGTTTCACCGATTTCGACCTGCTGACCTCGCCCGACTGGGTGGGGGCCGCGAACTATGTCCGCATCTTCACCGCGGACCCCAAGTTCGCCAAGTCGATGCAGGTGACGTTCTTCTTCGTCATCTTCTCGGTGCCGCTGAAGCTCGCCTTCGCGCTCGGCGTGGCGCTGCTGCTCAACCGCGGCATGCGCGGGCTGCCGCTCTACCGCGCCGTGTTCTACCTGCCCTCGCTGCTAGGCGCCTCGGTGGCGATCGCGGTGTTGTGGCGCACGCTGTTCGCCGGCGACGGGCTGGTCAACGACTTCCTGCTCAACTTCGGCATCCAGGGGCCGAGCTGGATTTCCAACCCGCGCTTCTCGCTGTGGACGCTGATCGTGCTGGCCGTGTGGCAGTTCGGCTCGCCGATGATCATCTTCCTCGCGGGCCTGAGGTCCATTCCGCAGGACATGTACGAGGCGGCCTCGCTGGAGGGCGCGTCGAAGTTGCGGGTGTTCTGGAAGATCACGCTGCCGATGCTGACTCCGGTGGTGTTCTTCAACGCCATCATCCAGACCATCGAGGGCTTCAAGAGCTTCACGCCGGCCTTCATCATCTCGGGCGGCACCGGCAATCCGATCAATTCGACGCTGTTCTATACGCTGTACCTGTACCAGGAGGCGTTCGAGTTCTTCCGCATGGGCTACGCCTCGGCGCTGGCCTGGATCCTGCTGGTGATCGTGGCGCTGTTCACCGGGTTCTCGTTCCTGACGAGCAAATACTGGGTGCACTATGATGATTGATGCACTCTCTGGCTCGGCGTCCGTGACCGCCCCCTCCACCACCCTTCGGGTGGTCCCCCTCCCCCGCTCCGCAGGGGAAGATCGCCAGCGCCCCGCCCGGGCGTGGGCAGTTGGAGGCCGCGGCGTGGATGGCACGGTTCCTCCCCTGTCGAAGACGGGGGGAGGCGTCCGATGAGCGCTACCACCCTCACCGTCGTCACCGGCGAAAAGACACCCGCGCAGAAGCTGCTGCGGCGGGTCGGGTCGGTGCTGGCGCATGTGGTGCTGATCGGCGCCTCGATCATCATGCTCTATCCGCTGCTGTGGATGCTGTCGGCCAGCTTCCGGCCGGAAAACGAGATCTTCACCTCGAACAGCTTGTGGCCTAGCGAGATCAGCTTCGACGCCTATTTCCGCGGCTGGCACGGGCTGCGCATCGGTTTCGACACGTTCTTTCTGAACTCGCTGATCATTTCGGCGCTCTCGATCATCGGCAACCTGATCACCTGCTCGCTCGCGGCCTTCGCCTTTGCGCGGCTGGAGTTCAAGGGCAAGCGGATCTGGTTCGCGCTCATGCTGGGCACGCTGATGCTGCCGTACCAGGTGACACTGATCCCCCAGTATGTGCTGTTTCACAACCTGCACTGGATCAACACCTTCCTGCCGCTGGTGGTGCCGAAGTTCCTGGCGGCGGACGCGCTCTTCATCTTCCTGATGGTGCAGTTCTTCCGCGGCATCCCCAGGGAACTGGACGAGGCGGCGCAGATGGACGGCTGCTCGCCCTGGCGCATCTACTACAAGGTGCTGCTGCCGCTGAGCCTGCCGGTGCTGGCGACGGCAGCGATCTTCACCTTCATCTGGACCTGGGACGACTTCTTCGGGCCGCTGATCTACCTCAGCGATATCCGGACCTACACGGTTCAACTGGGTCTCAGGACGTTCGTGGATTCCTCGGCGGAGTCGGATTGGGGCGGGCTGTTCGCGATGTCCATCCTCACGCTGGTGCCGGTGTTCCTGTTCTTCCTGTTCTTCCAGCGGCTGCTGATCGAAGGGATCGCGACGACGGGGATGAAGCGGTGAGTTTGCCGCTCGCAACCGACCGGGACACCCCCTCCCCGGCCCTCCCCGTAGCGGAGAGGGCGAAGAGGCGGCTGCGCCGCCAGCAGTTTCCAACGTTCGGGTAGTTCATGACCATCAAGTTCGCCGCCATCGGCCTCAACCACAACCATATCTACGGGCAGGTGGATTGCCTGTTGCGCGAGGGGTCGGAGTTCGTGGCCTTCTTTGCGCCCGAGGATGAGCTGGCGACCCCGTTCGCCGAGAAATATCCGCAGGCGAAGCGGGTGGCCGACAAGCGCGCCATCCTCGAGGACCCGTCGATTGCGCTGGTGCTGACGGCGTCGATCCTCAACGAGCGGGCGGATGTGTCGATCGAGGCGATGCGGCACGGCAAGGACGTGATGAGCGACAAGCCGGGGATGACATCGCTCGGGCAGCTCGCGGAACTGAGGAAGGTGCAGGCGGAGACCGGCCGGATCTACTCGGTCTGCTATTCGGAGCACTTCGAGACGCGCTCGACGGTGAAGGCCGGGGAGCTGGTGAAGGCGGGGGCCATCGGCCAGGTGGTGCATACGGTGGGGCTGGGGCCGCACGCGATCCGTAACAATTCGCGGCCGGACTGGTTCTTCGACCGCAAGCGCTATGGCGGCATCCTCACCGATATCGGGTCGCACCAGTGCGAGCAGTTCCTGTTCTTTTCCGATGCGCTCGAAGCCGAGGTGATCTCGGCGACGGTGAACAACCGCGGCAACCCGGACCGGCCGGGGCTGCAGGACGTGGGGGACATGCATCTCAGGACGCCCAACACCACCGGCTATGTGCGGGTGGACTGGTTCACGCCAGCGGGACTGCCGACCTGGGGCGACGGGCGGCTCACCATCCTCGGCACCGATGGCTATATCGAGCTGAGGAAATACATCGACATCGCCGGGCGGCCGGGGAAGGACCACCTGTTCCTCGTCGACGGCAAGGGCGTGCAACACGTGGATTGCACTGATGTGGAGCTGCCTTACGCCCGGCAGTTGATTCAGGACATTCACAACCGCACCGA
This sequence comes from Pseudomonadota bacterium, assembly GCA_023433985.1. Lineage (GTDB taxonomy): Bacteria > Pseudomonadota > Alphaproteobacteria > Rhizobiales > Devosiaceae > Devosia_A. Next base: position 2,978 of record JAEYTN010000396.1, read on the forward strand.
GACGGCGATGCCGCAGGTGCGGGCCTTCAACGCAATGGAACTGGCGCTCAAGGCGCAGGAACTGGCCGAGCGCGGCACGGTGTGGCAGCAATGAGCAGGATCTATACGGTCGCCGTCGTCGGCGGCGGCATCGGGCGCAGCCATATCGTCGAAGGCTACGAGACCAACAAGGACAAGTTCCGGGTGATCGCCGTCTGCGACCTCGACGAGGGGCGGCGGAACGGGCTGGCCGACGAGTTCGGGATCGAGCGGCGGGTCGAGAATTTCGACGACCTGCTGAGAATGGACGACCTCGACATCATCGACGTCTGCACCCCGCCAATGGTGCACTACCCCATGGTGATGGCGGCGCTGCGCGCCGGCAAGCACGTGATCTGCGAGAAGCCGCTGGTTGGCTCGCTGGCCGAGGTCGACGAGGTGATCGCGGAAGAGGCGAAATCCAACGGCCTGCTGATGCCGGTGTTCCAGTATCGGTTCGGCAACGGCGTCGGGCAGGTGAAGAAGATCATCGCCTCCGGGCTCGCCGGCAAGCCTTATGTCGGCTCGGTGGAGACGCTGTGGCGGCGCGGGCCCGACTATTATTCTGTGCCCTGGCGCGGCAAGTGGAAGACCGAGCTCGGCGGCGTGCTGATGACGCACGCCATCCACCCCCACGACATCTTCACCTACCTGATGGGCGAGCCTAAATCGCTGTTCGGGCGCGTGGCGACGCGGGTGAACGACATCGAGGTGGAGGACTGCATCTCAGCCTCGCTGGAGATGGAAAGCGGTGCGCTCGCGAGCTTCACCGCGACGCTGGGCTCTGCCGACGAGATCAGCCGCATCCGGCTGGCGTTCGAGAACATTACCGTCGAAAGCGACCACGAGGCCTACAACCCCGGCAAGGCGCGCTGGAAGGTGCTGCCGCGCAACGACGAGACCAAGGCGGCCATCGAAAGGCTGCTGGCCGACTGGGTGGACGTGCCGAGCCGATTCGAGACGCAGATGCGCCTGTTCTGGGATGCGCTCGAGGGCCGGGCGCCGCTGCCGGTGACGAGCCGCGACAGCCGCCGGGCGCTGGAGATCGTCACCGCGTTCTACCACTCGAGCGCGACGCGGCAGGAAGTGAGCTTCCCCCTCGGGCCGGAACATCCGAAATATCGCAGCTGGCTTCCGGAAGGATTTGCGTGATGGCGACGAGCGTCGTTCTGCAGCAGGTGGTGAAGCGCTATGGCGACGTGGAAGTGATCCACGGCGTGGACCTGACGATCGACCCGGGCGAGTTCACCGTGTTCGTGGGGCCCTCGGGCTGCGGGAAATCCACGCTGCTCAGGATGATCGCGGGGCTCGAGCCGATCACCGGGGGCAACCTGCTGCTCGACGGGGCGCGGATGAACGAGGTGCCGGCGGCCAAGCGGGGCATCGCCATGGTGTTCCAGAGCTA
>JAEYTN010000411.1 GCA_023433985.1 Pseudomonadota bacterium
CTGTCGGCGGGGATGCCGCAGATGACGATGGAGTCATTCGCCGCCCCGGTCGAGCCGATGATGGCGCTGCCGACCGATCCTTCGGGCGACGAGTTCTCGAAATTCTCCGAGAGCTCGGTGAAGATCGTGAAGAACGAGCAGGTTTCGACCTTCTCGATCGACGTCGACACGGCCGCCTATGCCTATGTGCGGCGGGCGCTGACCGACGGGCGGTTGCCGGAGCCGGATGCGGTGCGGATCGAGGAGCTGATCAACTATTTCGGCTACGACTATCCCGCCGCGACGGATGCCGCGACGCCGTTCAAGCCGACGGTTTCGGTGTATCCGACGCCGTGGAATGGCAAGACGCAGATCGTGCAGATCGGCATCAAGGGCTACGTGCCGCCGGCGACGGAGGACAAGCCGTCCAACCTGGTGTTCCTGCTCGATACGTCGGGATCGATGGACGAGCCGGACAAGCTGCCGCTGCTGAAGCGCGCCTTCGGGCTGCTGGTCGATCAACTGGGCGAGAACGACACGGTGTCGATCGTCGCCTATGCCGGATCGGCTGGGGTGGTGCTGGAGCCGACCAAGGGATCGGACAAGACCAAGGTCCTGGCGGCGCTCGACAACCTACAGGCGGGCGGTTCTACGGCGGGTGCGGCGGGGATCGAACTTGCGTACCAGCTGGCTGAGCAGCACAAGGTGGCGGACGGCGTGAACCGGGTGATCCTTGCGACCGACGGCGACTTCAATGTCGGCATCGACGACCCCGAGGAGCTCAAGGACTACATCAAGAACAAGCGCGAGGGCGGGGTGTTCCTGTCGGTGCTCGGCTTCGGGCAGGGCAATCTCGGCGACGACACGATGCAGGCGCTGGCGCAGAACGGCAACGGCAATGCCAGCTATATCGACAGCTTCAAGGAAGCCCAGAAGGTGCTGGTGGCGGATGCCGGCGGCACGCTCGAGACGATCGCCAAGGACGTGAAGATCCAGGTGGAGTTCAACCCGGCGGTGGTCAGCGAGTACCGGCTGATCGGCTACGAGACCCGGGCGCTCAACCGCGAGGACTTCAACAACGACAAGGTCGATGCGGGCGATGTCGGGGCCGGCACGACGGTGACGGCCCTCTACGAGATCACTCCGGTGGGCTCGGGGGCGGAGCTCAACGACCCGCTGCGCTACGGCGAGAGCGAAGCGGCGCCGGCGGCAGGGGATGCGACCGAGTTCGGGTTCCTGAAGCTGCGCTACAAGGAGCCGAACTCGGACACGTCCAAGCTGATCGAAATGCCGATCGGCAGGAACCTGGCTGTCGCGAGCCTCGATGCGGCGGGCGCGGACCAGCGCTGGGCGGCGGCGGTGGCGGCCTTCGGGCAAAAGCTCAAGGGCAGCAATTACGGCGAGATGAGCTGGGCCGATATCCGCAGGCTGGCGCAGGGCGCACGCGGCGAGGACGAGGCGGGATACCGCGCCGAGTTCATGGGCCTGATCGACATGGCCGCGGTGCTGAAACCGCAGGCGGTTGTGCCTGCGGAGCCGGAAACGGCTCCTGCGCCCCCGACGGTCAACTAGCGGCGCAAACGAGACAGCGCCGCAAGCCCCCCACGGCGCCTAGAGCGCGGCCCCGCTGCTGACGGAGCCGCGCTCGATCCGTTGTGTTCAGATGGGGGCGAGGCGCAGCGAATAGACGAAGAGGGCGTAGATGCGCTTGTCGCTGGGGGAGAGGCCCAGGTCGTAGGGTGAGCGGGCGTTAGGGAAGCGGAGTTCGAGGTCGAGGATGCCTTGGCCGGCGGCGACGGCAGCGGCGGGGACGAGGAGCTGGACGGTGCTGCGCTTGCGCTCGCGAAGGGTGAGCGGGGCGAGGGCGATGCCATTGGCAGTGAGTTCGACGAGCTGGGTCTGGAGCGGACCGTCGAGGTAGGGGTGGAGGTCCAGCGTCAGTACGAGATCGGAGACGAGGGCGGGGTCGAGCCTGAAGCGCAGCATCGACAGCTGGCCATCGGTCCACGAGCCATGCTGCGCGGGGTCGCGCCAGCCGCAGCGAGCGACTCTAGCGCGGAGGGCCCGAGCCGGATCGGAGAAATCGAGGGTAGAGCCAAGCTGGTACTCGCCGGTGACGGGGAGCGGGTAACAGTCGGTGGTGCGGTCGATATAGAAGGCGCGGTAGGCCGGATCGACGTTGGGGAAGAGCGCGAGGCCGAAGACGGTGGCCTCGGCGGCGAGGATGGCGGCGGCGAGGCCGTAGAGGAGGGGCGCGGGGCTCACATCACCACCGCGGAGCGATTGAGCCAACCGAGGGTCAGTACGAGGTCGGCGGCGACTGCGGCGGGGAAGGCGAGGATGTAGAGCGGCTTCCAGCGCGAGAGCAGGTCGCAGAGGGCCCAGCCGAGCGGCGCGAGGCCGGCGACGAAGCGGACGAGCGAGGTGGGGCCGCCGGTCATCGAGACGACGAGGCAGAGCGCGCAAAAGAGCGCCGCGGGAACGCGGCGCTGGAAAGCGAGCAGGACGCAGAGGGCGAGGCCGACAAGGGCGGTGGCCGTCCAAGTGGTGATCACCATGGCCCAGGGATCGAGCGGCCAGCGGAGGCGGAACAGCTCTTCGACCGGCGCCCAGGGCGGCTCAAGGTCGCGACCCCAGCCGCGCTGGATATGGGCGAAGCCGAAGCCGTCGCCGACGTGAGACTGCAGGAAGGCGATGTAGGCGAAGAGGCCGAGCGGCGCGACCACCAGCGCGAGGACGAGGCTGGGATTGCCGAGAAGGCGGGCGGGCAGGGCGGCGAGGCTGCCACGCTCGCGGGCGTGACGGACGATGGCATCGGCAAGGATAGCGAAGACGAAGAGCACGCCGGTGACGCGGGTGGCGGAGAGCAGCGCGCCGAGGAGGCCGGCGCGGAGCGTCTGTCCGCGTTCGAGCGAAAGGAACCCGAGGGTAGTAAGGAGGATGAACAGCGCTTCGGTGTGGAGCGACGAGAAAAGGAACGAGAAGGGGCCGGCGAGCAGGCCGACGACGAAGAGCCAATAGGCATCGCTGCGGCCGCGGAAGAGCGGGCGGGAGACCAGTGCGGTGATGACGGCGTAGGCGTTGGAGAGGAGGAAGCCGCTGAGGATGGCCGAGAGGCCGGTCAGTCTGGCGAGCAGCCCGGCGAGGATGGGCGAGAGGGGGAAGAAAGCCCAGTTGGCGCCGCCGGGGCGCAGGCGGATGCCCGGCGCCAGGTCGTAGCCTCCTTCGGCGATGGAGCGATACCATCCGCAATCCCACACGCAGAGCGCGCGGGCGTAACCCTCGAGGCCGCCGCTACCGCCGCGCCAGATGTAGACGCCGTAGCGCAGGCCGAGGCCGGCAAGGGCGACCAGCAGCACGACGATGCCATGACGGAGCATCGCACGCGTTAACGAGCGCAGCCGGATGGCTCCGCTGGTTTCGGCTGTGGCGTCCATCGAGCGGCCGGGTCTGGGCTGTCGTGCTAGTCCTGGCGCTCAGTGACCGTTACGGTGTTCGTGTACGTATCGGTGTAAGTGTCGGTGTAGGTCTCGGTCACCGTGGGGTAGAGTGTCGTCCCGCCGTTGATGTCGCTCACCGGATCGTCGACCGGCTTGTGGCCGGGCGAGCAGTGGTCCCGGTGCAGATCGGGATCGGTGAGCATCCAGCCGAAGCACTCGATGAAATGGTTGGCGTTTCTTGCGACGTTGGCCGAGACGGCCGCGTTGCCAGCAGTGCTGGCCAGCAGGACGCCGACGGTAACGCTGATGG
>JAEYTN010000563.1 GCA_023433985.1 Pseudomonadota bacterium
CCCCTGTGTGACACTCGGGGGCGCGAAAAGCTCAAGAAGTCCGGGAGGTGCAGCAAATCCAAGGCGAGCTGAAGCCGTTGGTGCCCTGGAGAGGACTCGAACCTCCACGTCGTTAAACACACGGACCTGAACCGTGCGCGTCTACCAATTCCGCCACCAGGGCAAACCGATGGGCGCCGCTACGTAGGGGAAGGGGCGGGGCGTGTCAATCGGGGTTTCGGCGTTGGCGCACGCTTTTGTGCGCCGGGGATTGTCAGGGACCGTTCAGACGCTGTTCATTGGCTCCCAGCAAGAGGGCCCGCCATGTACCAGCCTCCCGCGTTCCGCGAGACGGATCTCGCCACCCAGCAGGCGTTCATCGCCGCTCATCCGCTCGGGCTGCTGATCTCCGCCGGTGCGGACGGCATCCTCGCCAACCCGATTCCCTTCGTGCTCTATCCCGGCGAAGGGCCTTTCGGCACGCTGCGCGCCCATCTTTCCCGGGGCAACCCGCAGTGGCGGACGCTGGCCGAATCGCCCGAGGCGCTCGTGGTGTTTCAGGGCGCCGAGCACTACGTCACGCCCAGCTGGTACCCGCAGAAGGCCGTCGACGGCAAAGTCGTGCCCACCTGGAACTACGCCATCGTCCAGGCCCGCGGGCCGGCGCGCGTCGTCGAAGATGCCGCCTGGCTGCTCGCCAATGTGGCGGCGCTCACCGACCAGCAGGAGGGCCGCCGCCCCCGGCCCTGGGCCGTCTCCGATGCGCCCGAGGCCTTCATCGCCAGCCAGATCAGGGGCATCGTCGGGATCGAGATTGCGGTCTCGGGTATCGAAGCCAAGTTCAAGGCCTCGCAGAACCGCGCCGAGGCCGATCGCGTTGGGGTCGCCGAAGGGCTGGGAGCCGAGGCGGGCCCGCACGCCCAGGCCATGCGCGAGCTGGTAAAGGCGCGCGGCGGCGTCTGAGCTCAGGCCGAGCCGATCAGGATACCCGCCGCGAACACCAGTGAGCCGCCCAGCACCACCTGCAGCACGGCGCGCCAGAACGGCGTCTGCATGAAGCGCTGCTGGATGAAGGCGATGGCCCACAGCTCGGCCACCACCACAGCGCCGGCGACACCGGTGGCGATCCAGAAGTCGTGGATGAGGTAGGGCAGGGCATGGCCCAGCCCGCCCACCGCCGTCATCACCCCCGCCGCGAGGCCGCGCTTGATCGGCGAACCGCGCCCGGTGAGCTTGCCGTCATCGGACGCCGCCTCGGTGAAGCCCATCGAGATGCCGGCGCCCACCGCTGCCGCGAGACCGACGAGGAAGGTCGACCAGGTGTCGCCGGTCGCGAAGGCCGCGGCGAAGACCGGCGCCAGCGTCGAAACCGAGCCGTCCATCAGCCCGGCCAGGCCCGGCTGCACGTAGGTGAGCACGAACTGGCGGTGCTCCTCGGACTTTTCCGCCGCCTTCTCCTCCGGCCCCAGCGCCTGCGTTTCCAGCCGGTCGGCGAGGTCGGCGTGCTTGCGCTCGTCCATCGCGAGGTCGCCGAGCAGCTTGCGCACCGCTACATCGGTCGCGCGCCGGGCGGCCGCCTCGTAGAAGTGGCTGGCCCCGGTCTCCATCTCCCAGGCGAGCTGCCGCACCGTCTCGAGGCTGAGGTTTTCCATCAGCCAGATCGGCTTGCGTGAGATGTATCCGCGCACATGCTCGCGCCGGATCGGCACCAGTCGCGTGCCGAACTTATCGGTGTAGAGGTCGAGCAGCCGCCGGCGATGCCCGTCCTCCTCGGCCGCCATCCCTTCGAATACCTGTGCGGTGGCGGGGTAGCGCTCGCCCAGCCGGGTGGCGAGTTCAGCGTAGATGGCGCCGTCTTCTTCCTCCGCCGCCACGGCAAGCGAGAGGATCTCGCGCTCGTCGAGCGAGTCGAAGTCGCGGCGACCGGGGTGTAGAAGCCTGTAAAACATGGAGATGTCCGTCTACTTTAGAAAAATTCTAAACTCTTGGCGTGGCTACGGCAAGCCGGTCATCCGATTGTCCGATGACGCGATAAGGCTTTCATGCACCCCGGATGGGCTAGGCTGCCTCCTGCCGGTCCCTCAGCGTCATTTGGCCGGCCAATTTCATCAAGAACGGGAGAGAACAATGCTTTTGCGAACCGGCCTGGCCTTGGGCCTGCTGCTTGCCGCCTCGACCACCGCGATGGCGCAGGGCGTCACCGAAACCTGGCGCCTCGCCGGGCTCAAGATGCCGGAATCGGTGATCTTCGATAAGGCCAACGACCGGCTGATCGTCGGCAACATGGTTACGTTCGGGCCCGATGGCGGCGCCGACGGCTATCTCTCTATCGTCTCGCCCGACGGCAAGCTGGTTACCGAGCAGTGGACCACCGGCCTCACCGACCCCAAGGGCATGGCGATCGTCGGCGACAAGCTCTACGTCGCGGACACCAACGGGCTGGTCGAGATCGGCTTGGGCGACGGCAAGGTGCTGCAGACCATCGCGCTCGAAGGCGCGATGTTCCCCAACGACGTCACCACCGACGGCACCGACGTCTATGTCTCGGACCTGATGGGCTCGGCCATCTACAAGGTCTCCGGGAGTACCGCCGAACAGTGGCTGCAGGACGAGAAGCTGGCGACGCCCAACGGCCTCTTCATCGACGGCGGCGCACTGATCGTCGGCTCGATGGGCACCGGCATGAAGCCTGACTTCACCTTCGATACCAAGGGCGGCCTCCAATCGGTCGACCTCGCCTCCAAGGCCATCACCGTCCTCGACGGCGCCATGGGCAACTCCCTCACCGATGGCGTCGCCAAGGTGGGCGATGCGCTGATCTACGACGACAACCCCGCCGGGGCCATCAACAGCTACTCCGGCGGCACGGTCACGACACTGGTCACCCTCGCCCCCGGCGCCGCGGACCTCTGGGCGGAAGGCAACGTCGTGTACGTGCCGATGACGCAGACGGGCGAGCTGGTTGCGCTGACAGTGGAGTAGGGCGTTCGGGGGGCGGGACCCGGCGCTTCTCGCCGGGTGCCGCCTCCCGCCTACCGCAACCGCGAGCGTGCGGTAGGCGACACTATCAGGCGCTCCGGCTCCCGCCGCAGCATGTTCCTGAGTTCTCCCGGCAGTTCCGGAAGCGGCGCGGCAGACTTCAGCACCGCCAGGTGCACGTGCCGGTTCTTCCACACCGGCAGCTTTGGAAAGTTGTTCTCGGCCGGCAGTGTCGCGAAGCTCGCCACCGGGGCGGCGCCGGCCTTCCTGAGGAACAGCCGCAGCCACAGGTGGTACGGTCCCACCCATTCGGGGTAGCGCAACTCGCTGAGCAGCAGCGTGTAGCGGATGCCGCCCCCCGACTCGCCGCTGCGCGGCAGCCGCGCCCCGGACGGCAAGCCGCCCTCGGGCGCGATTGCGCGCAACAGGTGCACGTCGTCGCTGTCAATCATCGTGGCGTTCGCGGCGTCGCGATTGGCCTGCCACACCGACCCACCATAGAAGGCCTCGAGCGCTGCCCGGCGCGCACCCATGTGGGTGAAGCCGCGCAGCCAGACGAAGGCGTCGGAGTCGGCTTCCATCCGGAAGGTCCCGAGCACCTTGGCGCCCACCGCCTCCTGCGGCTCGATGAACCGCTCTTCGAACAGGCCGATCAACGCCTCGCGCTTGCCGGGTTGCAGGCGATAGCGCCTGAGCTCGACGACCGGGGTGTCCACGTCGGTCTTCAGCCACTGGTAATTCATCGCTCGCTCCTCTTGTCCCTTGCGAGGCGACTCTATTTCAGTAACCCTGACACCGGCTGTCAGGGTACCTGCGGTAAGGAAGATTTCATGCGAGCAAGCCGTCTCCTCACCATCCTGATGATCCTCCAGACCCGGGGTCGGACCAGCGCCGAAACGCTGGCCGCAGAGCTCGAGGTCTCGGTCCGCACCGTTTATCGCGACATCGACCAGCTGAGCGCCGCGGGCGTGCCGGTCTATGCCGAAACCGGCCGCAACGGCGGCTTCGCCCTGCTCGACGGCTGGAAGACGCGCCTCAACGGTCTGACCGCACCCGAGGCGCGGGCCCTGTTCTTCTCCGGCTTGCCCGGCCCCGCCGGCGAGCTCGGGCTCGGTGACGAAGCGGCGGCGGCCGAGCTGAAGCTGCTCGCCGCGCTGCCGGCCGACTGGCAGGCCGAAGCGCGCCGCATGAGCTCGCGCTTCCACCTCGATCCGCGCGGCTGGTTCCAGCCCGGCCACAGGCCCGAGTTCCTGAAGCTGGTCGCGGAGGCGGTATGGAGCGAGACGCGCGTCGCGCTGCGCTACCAGAGCTGGAAGGATATCCGCGACCGGGTCATCGAGCCCCTCGGGCTCGTGCTGAAGGGCGGCGTCTGGTACGTGGTAGCGCAGCGCGAGAGCAATGTGCGCACCTACAAGCTTTCGCAGATACTGTCGCTGGAACCGACTCGGGAGACGTTCGTCCGGCCCGGGGACTTCGATCTCCCCGCCTACTGGGAGCAGTCCACCAAGCAGTTCGAGCGCGACATCTACATCGGTACGGCGCGGGTGCGGGCGAACGCGACGGGCCGCCGCAAGCTCCGCGACCTCAGCGAAACCATGCGGCGCACCATCGAGGCCCTCGACCTCGTTCCCGACCCGGAGGGCTGGGCCGAGTTCGAAATCCCGGTCGAAGAGCCCGTCTGGGCCAGCCACGAACTGACCAGGGTGGGCGACGACGTGGAAGTGCTGGGCCCGCCCGAGCTTCGCGCCCTCGTGGTCGGCAATGTGGAGAAGATGGCAAGGCGCTACGGTCTCATTGGCAACTAGCCGGCGCGGCGGCTATCACCTTGGGCATGCCGCGCCCCAAGCTCGTTTCCGACACCGAAGTCCTCGATGCCACCCTCGGCGTGATGCTGCAGCTGGGGCCCGATCGGTTCACGCTGACCGATGTCGCCAACAAGGTCGGGCTGAGCCGTGCAGCTCTCATTCAGAGATTTGGCGACAAGGCGGCGCTGCAGCGGCAAACCATGCAGCGCCAGACCGACGAGGTCTACGAGTATTTCGCGCAGGCGCCGCAGACCACCGGCCTCAGGGCGCTTTGGGCCATGCTGCGCGACCTGATCGACGGCATGGGCGCGGGCGAGGGGTTTTCCGGCTACCTCCTCCTCGCCTGGGGCGACGTCAACGATCCCCACCTCAACCGCCTCGCCCGCGAGCGCAATGCGCTGGTCCGGCACTCCATCGTCAGCCGCCTGCCACCGGGGCCGGAAGCGGAAACCAACGCCGGACTTATCCACGCCGTCATTCAGGGTGCCAGTATGCTGTGGATGATCGACCAGCAGGGCGGGCTGGCGGAGTTTGTGGAGGCCGAAACCAGGAAAGTCATCGAGCGGCTCTATCCGGGGCAGGCGCTCGACTAGCAACCGACGCGTACTCCCGGACAGATCACCTGTTGATTATAACTTACACTATAGTTATAAACGACACATGACCCTGCCGCGCTATGCCCTCGATCTCAGCTACGAAGCATTCGAGTCCCTCGGTCCGGGCGAGTTGCCCTATCGCGCGCTGTTCACGCCGCACGAGGACATCCCGCGCCCTCTCCGCCGCTGGGCCAAGGCGAACGAGCTCGCCCCGCGCGCCCTCACCCGTCGCGACCGGCTGACCTCGCACACCTCCGAGAAGATCCTGTTCGGCCTGCGAGACGGCTACGCCATCGAGTCGGTGCTGATCCGCCGGCACGACGGCTACACCGCCTGTGTCTCGTCGCAGGTGGGGTGCGCATTCGCCTGCCGGTTCTGCGCGTCGGGGCAGGCGGGGCTGAGGCGTAACCTCAGTGCCGGCGAGATCGTCGAGCAGGTCGTTCGCCTTGGTACGCGGGTCAACCGCATCGTCTTCATGGGCATCGGCGAGCCGCTCAACAACTACGACAACGTGCTCGCCGCCATCCGCATCCTGCGCGACCGGCGCGGCATGGATTTCCCGGCAAGCGGCATCACAATCTCCACCATCGGTATCCCCCGGGCGCTGAAGGCGCTGCGCGAGGAGCACCTGAAGCTCAACCTCACCATCTCGCTCCATGCCACCACCGACGAGACGCGCGGCCACCTGATCCCTGGCGCACGCAAGCACGCCATCGCCGACGTGGTGGGCGGCGCGCTGAGCTGGGCGCAGCGCCACAACCGCCTAATCACCTTCGTCTATCTGCTGCTTCCCGGCATCAACGACACCGAGTCCGATCTCGCCCGGCTGGTCGCCATGTTCCGCAACCAGCCGGCCCGCCTCAACCTGATGCGCTGGAACAGCGTCGACAGCCTGGGTTTCAGCCGCATTTCCGATGCCCGGCTGCACCATTTCCGTACCGGGCTGGCCCGCGTCGGCATTCCCGTCGTCGTCCGCGACACCCAGGGCAAGGGCATCGATGCGGCTTGCGGTCAGCTCTGGCTGCGCGACTTGCAGGGCCATCCGCTCGCCCGCGCCGCCTGATCGCCGCCACGGCTTTGACATCCTCCCCGCAGCTAAGTAACCAGACGGTTCGGAGGAGACTTGCTCATGGCACTGCTGCACGACGACCGCCTGTTCGACGCCGAACCGCGAGCCCGCGACGTGGCGCGCGCCCTCTATGCCGGGATCAAGGATCTGCCGCTGGTTTCGCCGCATGGCCATACCGAGCCGCGCTGGTACGCCGAGAACGAGCGCTTCCCCGACCCCGCCCAACTGCTGATCGTCCCCGACCACTACGTCTTCCGCATGCTCTTCAGCCAGGGCATCCGGCTCGAGGACCTGGGTGTGCCGACCACCGACGGCTCGG
>JAEYTN010000602.1 GCA_023433985.1 Pseudomonadota bacterium
GTTACGAGCAGGGCAATGCCGAGCGGGTGATGGGCGAAGCGCTGGCAGCGCTGGGCTGGAGCCGCGACTCCTATGCGGTGAGCTCGAAGGTGTTCTTCGGCGGCAACGGCAAGCTGCCGATGCAGAAGGGGCTCTCGGCCAAGCATATCAACGATGCCTGCAACGATGCGCTGACGCGGCTCAAGGTCGACTATCTCGACCTCTATTTCTGCCACCGGCCGGACCTCGATACGCCGATCGAGGAGACCGTGCGGGCGATGGACAACCTGATCCGCCAGGGCAAGGTGATCTACTGGGGAACGTCGGAATGGACGAGCCAGCAGCTCACCGAGGCCTATGCGGTGGCGCGGCAGTATGGCTATGCGCCGCCGACGATGGAGCAGCCGGAATACAACCTGTTCCGCCGCGAGAAGGTGGAGAGCGAGTTCCTGCCGCTCTACGACCTGTTCGGGCTCGGCACGACGATCTGGTCGCCGCTCGCCTCGGGCATCCTGACCGGCAAGTACAATGACGGCATTCCCGCCGACAGCCGCATGAACCTCCCCGGCTACGAGTGGCTGAAGGCGCGGCTCGAGAGCGAGAAGGGCAAGGCGGAACTCGCCAAGGTGAAGCAGCTGGCAAAGCTTGCCGACCAGCTCGGCATGCCGATCCACTACCTGGCGCTGCTCTGGTGCAACGCGAACCCGCATGTCTCGACGATCATCCTCGGCGCCTCGAAGCTCAGCCAGCTCAAGGACAACCTGAAGGCGCTCGAGCACAAGGCGAAGCTGACGCAGGAGGTGATGGCGAAGATCGAAGCGATCATGGGCAACAAGCCGGAAGGGCCGCGGCGGTATCCGTGAGGCAACGGGGCGGGCGGCGACAGACGACGCCGCCCCCGGCCCTGATGCTGCCATACCCTGTCAGGGGGTGAGTGCATTGTCTCTCCATCAGCAAGGAGAGAAGCGATGAGTGCGATTACCCCCTTCCGCATCGACATTCCCGACGAGGCCATTGCCGACCTCAAGGAGCGGCTGACCATGGCGCGGTGGCCGCAGCAGGTGGGCGAAGACTGGGACCGCGGGCAGCCGGTGGCATTCATCCGCGAGCTGGCGGACGAGTGGCGCGATCACTTCGACTGGCGGGCCGCCGAGGCGGGGCTCAACCGCTACCCGCAGTTCACGACCGAGATCGACGGGCAGACTATCCACTTCGTGCATGTGAAGTCGCCGCGGCCCGGGGCGCTGCCGCTGGTCCTCACGCATGGCTGGCCGGCGACGTTCACCGAGTATTTCGGCCTGATCGAGCCGCTGACGGACCCGGCCGATGGTGGACAGGCCTATGACGTCGTGCTGCCCTCGTTGCCGGGCTTCGGCTTTTCGATGCCGCTCAGCGGCCCCGGCTGGGGATCGGCGCGGATCGCGAAGGCCTGGGACACGCTGATGAAGCGGCTCGGCTACACGCGTTACGGCGCGGTGGGCAACGATGTCGGCTCGGGCGTGGCCAAGGAGCTCGGAGTGCTGGCGCCCGACGGGCTCGTCGGCATCCACATGCAGCAGGTCTTCGCCTTCCCCTCCGATCCCGAGGCCTGGACGAAGCTCGACGCGTTCGAGCAGGCCGGGTTCGCCAACATGGAGGGGTGGGAGAAGAACAACGGCTACCAGCGCATCCAGCAGACGCGGCCGGGGACGCTTGGCTTCGGGCTCGGCGACTCCCCCGCAGGACTGCTCGCCTGGCTCGCCGAGCTGCCATTCGGCTTCGACGGCAGCACGCGCGGCTACGACCGCACGCATTTTCTCACCGATGCGTCGATCTACTGGTTCACCGACACCGGCGGCACGGCGGCGAACGTTTATCTCGAGGACCACCGGGCGAATGGCGGTGCGGACGAGAATCGGGTGGAGCTGCCGGTGGGGGTCGCCGTGTTCCCCGACGATTTCCGCTCGGTCAGGGCCCATGCCTCGGTCAACAACAATACCGTCCACTGGACGCAGATGCCGCGCGGCGGCCATTTCGCGGCGGTGACGGACCCCGAGCTGCTGGCCGGGGATGTGCGGAAGTTCTTCGAGGCGGTGAGCTGAACCGCAGGCTCGACGTGTCATTCCCGCGGAGGCAGGGACCCGGTTCCACGCCCCGGCAGGGGCAAGGTGGGGTCCCCGCTTTCGCGGGATGACAGCGTTGAGGTTGGGGCGGGCTCCGCTCAGACCGCCGTCAGCTTCACGTCGTGCTTTTCGCGGATGAGGTTGGAGTAGGGGCAGATGTCGTGCGCGGCGGCCATCAGCTTTTCGGTCTCCTCCTTGGAAAGCCCCGGGGCGTGGCCCTCGAGCTCGGCAACGATGGTGAAGCCGACATCGTCCTCGCGGTCGGCGAAGCTGACCGCGGCGTGCACGGTGGTTTCGGGATCGAGCTTGATGTTCATCTTGCGGGCCGCGGCGCTCATGGCGCCGAGGAAGCAGGCGGAATAGCCCACCGCGAAAAGCTGCTCGGGATTGGTGCCCGGGCCGTCATCGCCGCCCATGGCCTTGGGAACCGAAAGCCGCACCGACACCTTTCCGTCATCGGTGGCCGAGGTGCCACCGCCGCGCCCGCCGTGCTGAGCCGTACCATGCGCCGTGTACAAAACCTTCATGATGAACTCCTCGTTCAATGTGATCCGTGGTCAGAACGCCGGTGACATAGCCCGGATTTTGATTGCGTGCAATTGAATTGTGCGCTATTTATTTTGGCGAAAGATCCCCGCCCCTGGAGCGCACCATGAAGGACCTGAGGCTCGAGCAGCAGCTCTGCTTCGCCATCTATTCGGCGAGCCACGCGTTCACCCGCTTCTACAAGCCGCTGCTCGCCGAGCTGGGCGTAACCTATCCGCAATACCTGGCGCTGCTGATCCTGTGGGAGGAGGACGGCATTTCGGTCACCGCCATCGGGGACAGGCTGCTGCTCGATTCGGGCACGCTGACGCCGGTGCTGAAGCGGCTCGAGGCGCTTGGGCTCGTCAGCCGCAGCCGCAGCACGGCCGACGAGCGGCAGGTGCTGATCCGGCTGACCGAACGCGGCCAGGCGCTGCGCCGGGTGGCGGAGGGTTTCGGGCCGAAGATCCTCGATGCCTCGGGCTGCTCGGCACAGGACCTCGACACTCTGCGCCGCACGCTGCTGGGGCTGCGCGACAGTTTCGGGCGCGCCGCGGCCTGACGGTCAATCGAAGAACAGCAGCTCGGGGACATCCCAGAAGCCCAGAGTGAGGCTCGCCAGCGCCACGATGTGGACCGCGGCGATCAGCACCGTGGCGCCGACGAAGCTGTCCTTGCGGGTCTTGTGCCGGAAGACGAACTGCGCCAGCAGCCCGCCGGCGATACCGCCAATGACGTCGATGCCGAGCAGCGACGCCTCGCTCACCCGCCAGTCGCCGTTGCGCGCTGCCCGCTTGTCGAAGCCGTAGACGGCAAAGCCGACCGCGCCGAGCATGAGATAGGCGGCGAGAACCCAGGCCGGCGCCCGCCCCAGCTGCATCGCGGCGAGCGCGCCCAGCAGCACCAGCGCCGCGGCGAGGATGCGCAGGGCGTCGCCGAGCTCGAAACGGGGACGGCCACCCTCCCTGCGGTCCAGCCTGGTGTCGCGCGACACGATCGGGCTACCCCGCGTCACGGATGGGTCGGTCCGCCGGGCGTCCGTCGGCGCGGGTGGCGGCCGGAAGCGGCGGCCAGACCTGGTTGCGGCCGCTGCGCTTGGCGGCGTAGAGCGCCGCATCGGCGCCCGCCACGAGTTCGTCGCTGCCCACGCCGCCGCCGATACGCGCCGATGCGACGCCGAAGCTGGCGGTGACGACGGCGCCTGCCGCCCGCGGATGGGGCAGTGCGGCGACCTCGATGCGGCGCCTGAGCCGCTCGGCCAGTTGCACCGCCTCGATCAGCGAGGTGCGGCGGAGCAGCAGCAGGAACTCCTCGCCACCGAAGCGGAAGGCGCGGTCGGTGCCGGCCCGCAGCCCGGCCCGCAGCTCGCCGGCCACCGCGCGCAGGGCCTCGTCGCCCGCCATGTGGCCGAGCGTATCGTTGTAGGTCTTGAAGTGGTCGATATCGAGCAGCACCACGGCAATGTCCTCGCCCGGGTTGCTGTCGCGCGCGATGGCGGCGAAGGCGAGGTCGAGGGCGCGGCGGTTCTCGAGGCCGGTCATCGGGTCGTGGCGGGAAATGTCGTCGAGCGCGGCGTTGAGCAGGCGCTCCTTGAGCCGCAGGAGGTAGGCTTGGCGTGCCTCGCGCTCGAGCATCCAACAGGCGACGAGCATCAGGAGGCCGGTGCCCAGGAGGGTGCCGACATCGCTGGCGAGGCGGGCCGGATCGTAGTCGGGCAGAAGGGAGAGCGAGACGATGTTGGCGAGCGCCAGCAGCACGCAGGCAAGCACGGCATAGGGAAAGCGCGCCCGCTGCACCACCGCGACGAACAGCATGATGGCGATGGTGGAGGTGGCAAGCTGGTCGCGCAGCAAGCTGTCGCTGGCCAGCATGATCGCGAGCGTAAGCCCGCCGCCGAGCAGGCCGATGCCGACCACCAGCGACTCGCGCAGGGCCGGCGGCGGGTTGAACCAGAACAGCACCAGAGCGATCAGCGAGATCGGTGTCGCCACCCCCAGGTGGAGGGCCAGCGCCAGTGGCGCGACATCCGGGACGAGCGCCAGATCGGTGAAGCTGTGGGCAAGGTAAAAGCAGAGGGCGATCGCCTCCTGCATGAAGAGCAGGCGGCTGCGCGCGAGGGAGGTTTCGGCCTCGAACTGCGCCTCGAGCTCGGGCGAAAAACGCAAGCCGAGCCCGCGGCGGGCCAATTGCCG
Source organism: Pseudomonadota bacterium (assembly GCA_023433985.1). Classification (GTDB taxonomy): domain Bacteria; phylum Pseudomonadota; class Alphaproteobacteria; order Rhizobiales; family Devosiaceae; genus Devosia_A. The sequence goes on from JAEYTN010000602.1 coordinate 4,799, forward strand.
CTCGACCTGCATCTCATCGGTAAGCGCCTGGTGCTGCAAGCGTCTGCCTCCGCTAACCGGAGCAACATGGCGGACGGGAATTAACGAATGCTCCGGCCGGGCTGGTTAACGTCCGGTTGGAGTTTGCAGCGGCGGCGGTCCCGGGGCACAAGAGCCGGGCGACGAGGAGGATGGCGATGAAAGTGCTGCACACGACGCTGGGGCCGAAGCGCGCCGACGAACTCGGCGCCATCCTGCCGCACGAGCATATCTTCGTCGACCTGCGCACGCCGGACCAACCGGGCTATGCCGAGGCCGAGGCGGCCGACGTGGTGCGGCTGATGGCGCCGGAGGTGGAGGCGGCGAAGGCACGCGGCATCACCGCCATCGTCGAATGCTCGACCGGCGGGGTGGGGCGGCGGGCGGATTTCGACCTGGCGGTGAGCCTTGCGACCGGCATGCCGATCGTCGTGCCGACCGGGAATTATCGCGAACCCTGGGTCTCCGAGTGGGTGAAGGGCGCGACGGAGGCCGAACTCGAGGCCTTCATGTACCGCGAGATGAGCGAAGGCACCGACGGCACGCCGGTGCTCGCCGCCTGGATCAAGCTCAGCGCCGGGGATGACGGGATCACCGTGCTCGAGGAGCGCATCCTTCGCGCAGCCGCACGGGCGGCGAAGCGCACCGGCGCGGTGATCGGCAGCCACACGATCAAGGGCCGGGTGGTGCTGCAGCAGCTCGACATCGTCGAGGCCGAGGGCTACCGCGCCGACCGCTTCATCTCCATCCACACCCAGGCCGAGCCGGATTTCGGGCTCAACCTGGCGGTGGCGGAGCGCGGCGCGTGGATCGAATATGACAATATCGGCTGGGTCGACGACGCGCCCCTGGCGGATCGGATCGCGAGAGTGCTGGAAGCCGGCAGGGCATCGCAGCTGCTGCTGAGCCACGATGCCGGCTGGTACGACCCGGCCAAGCCCGGCGGCGGTACACCCAAGCCGTTCACCCACCTCAGCGACGTGATGCTGCCGCTGCTGCGGGAGCGAGGCGTGACGGACGAGACCATCCGCCGGCTCACCGTGACCAACCCGTTCGAGGCCTATGCCCGCTGACACAGGGGGTTGAACTCGGGCGAGCCGAGGCGTTCACTCCCCCTCCACGACCAAAGTCAGCGTCGCTGCCCCTTGTTGCGGCCAATGGGCAGCGCTAGAAACCGTTAGGTTGCTAGTTAATTTCGAGCGTTCGTCATGAGTGCTGGCCCCAAATCCCATTTCACCAACGTCCTCCGTCACGCCGGCATCGAGCTCGGCGGTTCCCGCCCCTGGGACGTCACGGTCACCGACGACCGATTGTGGGGACGGGTGCTGAGCCACGGCACGCTGGGCTTCGGCGAGGCCTATATGGACGGCTGGTTCGAGACCGAGGCGCTCGACCAGTTCATCTACAAGCTGCTCGAATACGACATCTACGCGCACCTGAAGCCCGACCTGGGGCTGGCCGTCAGCTACCTGCGCGGGCGGCTGCTCAACCTGCAGCGGCTGCGCGTCACCGAGGTGGGCGAGAGGCACTACGACATCGGCAATGACCTCTATGAGGCGATGCTCGACCGGCGCATGATCTATTCGTGCGGCTACTGGAAGGACGCCACCACGCTCGACGAGGCGCAGGAGGCGAAGCTCGACCTGATCTGCCGCAAGGCAGGGCTGCAGCCGGGGATGCGGGTGCTCGACATCGGCTCGGGCTGGGGCGGGTTCCTGAAGTTCGCGGCCGAGCGCTACGGCATCGAGGGGGTGGGCGTCACCATCTCAAAGGAACAGGCGGCCTATGCCGAGGCGCACAAGGGCGCGCTGCCGATCGAGACGCGGCTCACCGACTACATGGCGCTCGAAGGCAGGTTCGACCGGGTGATCTCGATCGGCATGTTCGAGCACGTGGGCTACAAGAACTACCTGGCCTATTTCCGCAAGGTCCGCTCGCTGCTCGCCCCGGACGGACTCTTCGTGCTCCACACGATCGGCAACAACCACACGACCACGCATGGCGACCCGTGGACGGAGAAGTACATCTTCCCCAACGGCATCCTGCCCTCGATCAAGCAGATCGGGGGCGCCATCGAAGGGGTGTTCGTGATGGAGGACTGGCACAATTTCGGCGCCGACTACGACAGGACGCTGATGGCCTGGTGGGCGAATTTCGACGCCGCCTGGCCGAGCCTCCGCGACCGGTATGGCGATCGCTTCTACCGCATGTGGCGGTTCTACCTGCAGGTGTTCGCGGCCATGTTCCGGGCGCGCAACATCCAGCTGTGGCAGCTGGTACTCAGCCCCGATGGCGTGCGCGGAGGCCACCGCCGGATTTCGTGAGCGGGCCTCTGGAATAGCCGGAGGGCACCCGGTGTTCTCCCCGTTGCCGCCGTCACGCGGCGCGGGGAGCATGCCAGATGGAGCCAGATATGACCCTCAAGTCCAGCCTCAGACTCGCTGCCGCGGCGCTCGTCGCGCTCAGCCTCGCCGCCCCGCCTGCCCTTGCCGTCGACAGCGGCGGCGGCAGCAGCAGTTCCAGCAACAGCTCCAGTTCATCGAGCGTCAGCGGGCCCAGCCTCAACGACGCCCGGGCGCTGATCCGCGCCGGAAAGTGGAAGCCTGCCGTCGCCATGCTCAAGACGATCGTGGCCAATGACGGCCGCAACGCCGACGCGTTCAACCTGCTCGGCTACTCGCTGCGCAAGTCCGGCGACCGCAAGAACGCCGAGGGCTTCTACCTCAAGGCGCTGAAGCTCAACCCGCGCCACAAGGGCGCCAACGAGTATCTCGGCGAGCTTTATGTCTAGACCGGCCGGCTCGCCAAGGCGAGGCAGCGGCTCGAAACGCTCGCCAAGCTGTGCGGCAACAAGACCTGCGAGGAATACGAAGACCTCGAAAAGGCGATCGCTGCCGCTAGCTAAGCGCGCAGCATCGCCCGCGTCCCGCCAAACCTCCGCCCGGCGGGACGAGGCGAGAGGGAGCCAGCCATGCCACGGTCCCCGGCCTCCTCTCGCCGACGGCAGCGTCGGCCGGGGCGCGGGAGGGGATGTCAGGCCTCCTCGTCCCTACAGCGTCACCACCAGGTTTCCGCGCTTTCGGCCCGTATCGAGGTACCGGTGCGCTTCAACGATTTCGTCCAGCGTGTAGCGCCGGTCGATCACCGGCTGGAACCTGCCCGCCTCGGCCATGCGGACGAGAAAGGCGAGGTCCTCGGCGCGGGGCGTGACTTCCTTGGCGGTCACCAGCTTGCCGCTGCGCCGGCTGTTGCGGCCCGCGCCGAGCACGGCCTTGAGGTCGGCGACGACCAGCAGCAGCGCGCCGCCGGGCCTGATGGCACGGTCCACGCGCTCGAAGGAGGCGTTGCCGACGCAATCCATTACCGCGTCGTACTGCTTGCCGGTGACGGTGGCGCCCATGAACTTGGCGATCTGGATTGCGGCCGTGCCGACTGCGCCGGAGGCGCCGTTGATCAGCACCTCGTCGCCCGGCTTGGTGTTGGCGCGCAGCAGGTGGGCGAGGGCCGGCTGGCCGCCGAAGACCAGCGTCACCGCCTCCTCGAAGCTCATGTTGGTGGGTTTCAGCGCCACCGCGCCCGTCTCCGGCATCGTCTTGTACTCGGCATGGGCGGCGAACTCCGGGCCCGGCATGGCGATTACCTCGTCGCCGGGCTTGAAGCGGGTGACAGCGGCGCCCACCGCCTCGACCGTGCCGGCGAGATCCATGCCCAGCACCTTGTTGCGCGGGCTGAAGATGCCGAGCACCAGCGGGGCGAGGAAGCCGAGGCCCTTGGGCAGGTCGCGGCTCCGCATCCGGTAGTCGGCCATGCTGACGGTAGTGGCGTGCACGCGGATCAGCACCTCGCCGGCCTTCGGCACAGGCTTGGGCCACTCCTCCACCTGCACCACCTCAGGACCGCCGAACCGATGGTACACTGCCGCCCGCATGCCCGCCTCCCCCGTGTCTGGCGCCAGCATCGGGGAGCCGGCCGTAACACGCAAGCTCAGGCGAAGGCGAAATTGATGCGGTAACTCAGGGCCTCGGCGATGTGGGGCCGCGCCACCTTCTCTACCCCGGCGAGGTCGGCGAGGGTACGGGCCACCTTCAGCACGCGGTGGTAGGCGCGGGCGGAGAGCCTGAAGCGCTCGGCGGCCTGCAGCAGCAGCGCCTGGCTCTCCCTGTCGGGGTTCACCACCTTCTCGATCAGCGTCGAGCTGGCGGTGGCGTTGGTG
>JAEYTN010000605.1 GCA_023433985.1 Pseudomonadota bacterium
TTGGAGAACATTACCGGCGGTCAGATCGCCATCGGCAGCCGCGTGGTCAACACCATCCCGCCCAAGAACCGCGACATCGCCATGGTCTTCCAGACCTACGCCCTCTCCCCGCACATGACGGTCGCCGAGAACATGGGCTTTGCGCTCAAGATGATGGGCGTCGGCAAGGCCGAGGTCGAGCAGAAGGTCCGCGCGGCAGCGAAGATCCTGCAGCTCGATGCGCTTCTGGAGCGCAAGCCAAGGCAGCTGTCGGGCGGCCAGCGGCAGCGCGTGGCGATCGGGCGGGCGATCACGCGGTCGCCGGACGTGTTCCTGTTCGACGAACCGCTCAGTAATCTCGACGCGGACCTGCGCGCGCAGATGCGGGTGGAGATCGCGCGACTGCACGACGAACTCAAGACGACGATGATCTACGTGACGCACGACCAGGTCGAGGCGATGACGCTGGCGGACCGGATCGTGATCCTCAACAATGGCAGGATCGAGCAGGAAGGCGCGCCGCTCGAACTCTACGGGCGGCCGGCAAACCGGTTCGTCGCGGGTTTCCTGGGGCAGCCGAAAATGAATTTGTGCCGGTGGCGGTAGAAGGCGGGCGCGTGCGGCTGGCTGCAGGCGGGCCGGCACTGGTGGAACGTGAGGTGGCGGGCGGCGTCGCGGAGCTGGGCATCAGGCCGGACGCGATTGCTGTCGCCGACACGGGGCTGCCTGCGACAGTGGTGCTAGTGGAGCGCCTCGGCGGATCGAGCCTGCTGCACGCGCGGGTGAACGGGCTCGCGCAGTTGGTGACGGTGGAACTGCCGGGGACCTACGAGGCGGCGGCGGGGACTCCCGTGCACCTGGGCATCGACGGGGCGCGAGCGCACCTGTTCGACAGCGAGGGGCGGGCGCTGTAGCTACTCGCCGTACCAGTCGACGAGAGCATCGATATCTTCATCCTCGAGGTAGTGGGCGACCTCGGCCATGATGTCGGCGTAGGGGCCGCCGCGGGCCACACCGTGCTCGCGGAACAGTTCCAGTTGCGTGCGGAGGTGGTGCTTCCACTGGCCGGCGAGGCGCGGATAGTCGGCGCGGCCGGCGGCGTGGCAGGAATCGCAGGCGGGGATGTCGCGGGCCGGGAGGCCCCGCTCGGCGATGTCGCGGCCGGCGGCGGGGCCGTCCGGAGCGACGGGCGTGCGGCGGCCGAACCCGGCGGCGAGACGGTCGATGGCCGCGTCGTCGAGATTGCGAGCGGCGGCGATCATGGTGCCGCTCTGGCGGGTGCCATCGCGGAAGGCCCGAAGGGCGGTTGCGATATAGGCAGGCGAGTGGATGTCCAGGCGAGGAGCCGTGCCGTTGCGGCCGGTGCCGTCCTCGCCGTGGCAGCTGAGGCAGGCGCCGCGCTCGGGGCCGGCGAGCTCGACGTACTCGACAGCGGTCATCTCCGGCATGGCCTCGATGAACGCAACGACGGCCCAAACCTCGTCGTCGCGCAGCTCGCTGGGCCAGGCGGGCATGGCGGACTGGCGGATGCCGTGCCTGACGGTCCAGAACACGCGTGCCGGTGGTCGCCAATGCTCCATCTGCGCCATGAGACGTGGTGGCAGGGGGACGATATCGGCCGCGAAGCGCTCCGGCGGGCCTGCCGGGCTGCCGTGGCACTGGGCGCAGACCATCTCGTAGTGGCCGGCGCCACGGCGGATCAGCGCCGGATCGTCGAGTTCGGGGACGTCGATGGCGGCGGAGCGGAGGGTGACGGACTGGCGACCGGCCATGGTCTGCAGCCAGTCGACCGGGCCGAACTGGCCGTTGCTGGCGGCGAAGTTGGGAATTCCCGAAAGCAGGAACAGCGCGCCGCCGAGGATGGCCATGAGTCCACCGGCGAGGGCGAGACCGAGGCGGTTCATGGGCGGCCGGTCCGGGCCCGCAGCACGCGTGCCATCAGCACTAGGCCACCGGTCATGTAGACGATGCCGCCAATCGCCAGCATGACCACGCCACCCAGTTGCTGGTCGGCGATGGGCGTGAGGCCGAGCCAGCCGCCGACGTGATGGCCGGCGTAGATCGAGCGCGGGGCAAGCGCCAACAGCGCGCCGAGCAGCGTCATGTGCATGGAGGTGAAGAACAGCGTCAGCGCTCCGGCCATGGCGCTGTCGGCCCGCGCCGGGGCGGCGAGGGCGGTGAGCCAGACGAGGAGCGAGATGCCGAAGAAGCTCAACTGCTCGATCGCCAGCAGCAGCGGCTCGGTGCGCGAGGCATGGTGCAGGGCAGGGACGTGCCAGCCCCATACGACGACGAGGTCGAGGACGCTGACGGCAATCGGCAGGGCAAGCGAGGTGGTGGTGCGGATGCGAGGCGCAAGGCCAGCAGCGACCAGCGGCACCGCGATGCCGACCACCGTCATGTGCAGCCACATATGGGCGGCGAAGCTACCCGGCACGAGGCCGGGCAGCGGACCGGCCCAGGCAAAGAGCAGCACGGCCAGGCCGGCGAGGAGCAGGGCGCGCGGGCTCATCGGCAGCTCGAGAGGTAGAGCATCGGGATGGTGACATAGAGCACCGCGACGGCCGACAGCACGCAGAGCATCAGCGCGACGTGGCTGAGGAAACGGTGCCGCTCCTCGGGCGTGTTGTGCTCGAACTCGAAGTCGTTGTCGGTGAGGCTGCGACCGCGCACGCGCCAGAGGCGCCAGGTCGAGAGGCCGATCAGCCCGAGCGCCACTGCCGTGGCGATGACGATGACCAGCATGGGACTGTCGAGCGGGGCATCGCGGCCGGCCTTCTCGCAGTAGATGGCGGCATAGACGTAACAGAACAGGAAGTGCAGTGCCCAGACGATCGGCGCGGCGATCACCTGCCACAGGTCGGTGCCCGTGCCGGTTTCACGCTTCACTTCGCGGGTCACTTCATCTGTCATGCGAGCAGCGGAAAGCCTCCGATCACGAGTGCAGTGAGCAACGCGCAGAAGCCGACGAAGTGCCAGTAGAGCGTAACGTTCCAGAGGTCGGCATCGTAGCGCGGGGTCAGCCTGCCGAAGAGCGAGCGGGCGAGGCAGTAGCCCTGCATCAGCATGCCGGTGACGAGATGAGCGACGATCCAGACCACGAGGGCCCAGACGATGGCGGGGTAGGAGTGGGCGGTCGGATCGAGGTCCGTGGCGAGTGGACCGGCAACGAAGGCCATCGCGGCGGTGCCGGTGGCAACGAGACTGGCGACGAGTGCCGCTCGAGCAGCGGTCACGGCGCCGCGGGCGTTGAGCAGCCGGGCCCCCAGCGTCAGAGCCCATGCGGCGAAGACCAGTGCGCCCGCGGCGGCCGGCCATTCCCAGCCGGGACCGGTGACGCCGGGGGGCGGAAAGTCGGGGTGGATGGTCCAGAAGAAGAAGTAGCCGAAGAGCAGCGCCAGAAAGGCGGTGAGGTCGCCGGTCATGGTGATGAACATCGCCCACCAGCCAGTGGATTTCGGTCCGGAGACGTAGAGGGGCAGCGGCTTGCCGTTGCCCGGATCCTTCTCCTCGGCTTCGGGGATCACGGCCGTGCCGGTCCAGAGCCAGTAGAAGGTGGCGGCGAGGAACAGAGCGCCGCCCGCGGCGACCAGCCACCACCACTTGTAGGTGGAGAAGATGAAGACGGCGCCGAGACCAGCGGCGGCTATGGCAGGTACCCAGGTCGGCGTGCCGACGCGGAGGATCTGCACTGGCTGGGCGTCGAGCACGGACGTGACGAGCGTCTCGCGCTTGCCCTCCTCGGCATGGGCGAGGAATCCTCGGCCCTCGGCGATGGCTTGCGGCAGGTCTGGATCGTCCCAGACCGGGTAGCGGCTGTGGATTTCGGGAATGGAGCGCATGCCCCAGGGCTCGCCCGGCAGCGGGGTGGCCCATTCGAGGGTGCCGGCATTCCATGGGTTGAAGGGCGCGTCGGGTTCCTTCTGCTTCGGACGGACGCAATCCCAGACCATGAGCAGGAAGCCGGCGGCCAAGACGAAGGCGCCGAGGGTGGAGACGAGGTTGAGCAGGCTCCAGCCCATCTCCGCCCCATAGGTGAAGACGCGGCGCGGCATACCGAGCAGCCCGGTCAGGTGCATGGGCAGGAAGGCGACGTTGAAGCCGAGGAACATCAGCCAGAACGACCAGATGCCCAGCTTGCGCGACAGCAGCTTCCCGATGGCGAAGGGGTAGTAGTAGTGGACGCCCGCGAGCACCGGGAAGAGCAGGCCGCCGATCAGCACGTAGTGGAGGTGGGCGACGATGAAATAAGTGTCGTGCGCCTGAAAATCGAAGGGGGCGACGGCGACCATCACACCGGTGAGCCCGCCGACGATGAAGATGGCGAGCGCGCCGATGCAGAAGAGCATCGGCACCGAGCGGACGACGGTGCCGAGCATCACGGTGGCGATGAAGGCAAAGATCTGGATGCCGGTGGGGATCGCCACCGCTTCTGAAGCGGCCGAGAAGAAGCCGAGCGAGATCGAGGGCAGGCCGGTGGTGAACATGTGGTGCACCCAGAGCCCGAAGCTCAGGAAGCCCGTGCCGATGGCCGAAAGCACGATCCACGAATAGCCGGCGATGGGGCGCTGCGCGAAGGTGGGCACGATCATCGCGAGCAGCGCGATCGCCGGCAGGAAGATGATGTAGACTTCCGGATGCCCGAAGATCCAGAACAGGTGCTGCCAGAGGATCGGGTCGCCGCCGCGAGTGACGTCGAAGAACGGCCAGTCGAGCAGGCGTTCGAGCTCGAAAAGCAGGTCGCCGGCAATCAGCGGCGGGAAGGCGAAGAGGATCATGCCGCCCACGATCAGCACGTACCAGGCATAGAGCGGCATCAGGTTGATGTGCATGCCGGGGGCGCGGAACTTCAGCACGCCAACGATCAGTTCGACCGCCGCGGCGATGGAGGCGACCTCGATGAAGCTCAGTCCGAGCAGCCAGATGTCGGCGCCGATGCCGGACTGCTCGGTGGAGAGCGGCGGATACATGAACCAGCCGGCGTCGGGCGCGGCGCCGAAGAAGATCGAGCCGCAGACGAACACGCCGCCAATGGCGAAGCACCAGAAGCCGAAGGCCGAGAGGCGCGGAAAGGGCAGGTCGCGGGTGCCCAGCATGGCGGGCAGGATGAGGATCGCCACGGCCTCGAATATCGGCACGGCGAAGAGGAACATCATCACCGTGCCGTGGAGGGTGAAGACCTGGTTGTAGGTCTCGGCGGAGACGAGGTCGTTCTCGGGGACGGCGAGCTGCAGGCGGATGATCAGCGCCAGGGCGCCGGCAAACAGCATGAAGGCGAAGGCGGCGCTGATGTACCACAGGCCGACGCGCTGGTTGTTGACGTCGGAGAAGTAGCGCCACCCGCGGGGCGGTGCCCAGACTTCGGATAGCTTCCGTTCCTCGGCGTTGCGCAGCGTCATCTGAGGGTTCCGAGAAAGGCGACAATGGCAGCACGGTCGGCTTCGGGCAGGGAGGCGAAGCTCGGCATGCGGGCGCCGGGTTTCAGGTGATCGGGCGCCACCAGCCACGCGGCCAGGGCCTCGGGTGTATTGGCGACGGTGCCGGCGCCAAGGGTGGAGCGCGAGGCGAAATGCGTGAGGTCCGGACCGACGGAACCCGCCTCGGTGACGCCGCGCACGATATGGCAGGCACCGCAGCCGGCAGAGACGAAGGCTTCGCTGCCGCCGGGATCGGCCGGCTGACGTTCGGCCTCCAGCCAGGCCGAAAAGGCCGCGGGCTCATGCACCACGACGGGAAAGGCCATCAGCGCGTGGGAGGGGCCGCAGAACTCGGCGCAGACGCCCCGATAGGTGCCCGGCCTGGTGGGCGTGAGGCGCAGGGTATTGGTGCGGCCGGGGATGGCGTCCATTTTGCCGCCCAGCGCTGGAATCCAGAAGGAGTGGATCACGTCGGTGCTGTCGAGCGCGAACTGCACGGTCGCGTCGGCGGGGAGGTGCAACTCGTTGGCGGTTTCGATGATGCTGCCATCGGGGTGCCGGTAGGCCAGCCGCCACCAGAACTGTTCGGCCGTGACGTGGATTTCGAGGTCGGGCGTGTCGGCTTCGGCCCAATCCGGCAGTAACGACAGGCCGAAGACGAGGAGGATAGCTAATGACACAGTGGGGAAGGCGACGCCGCCGATCAGGATGAAGCGATCGGCGAAGCGCTCGGATTTCGGCCGCTTCTTGCCCAGCACGGCATAGATCGCAGCGCCCATCACGATAACCCAGATGACTACCGCCGCGGCGAACATGAACCAAGTGAGGGCGGTCAGGCGCTCGGCGTCTTCGCCGGCGGGATGGAGGGCGCTCTGGGGGTAGCTGCAGGCGGCAAGCATCGTTGCCAGCGCCAGGGCGCCCGCCACTCGTATCGTCACTGGAAGGAGACCGATCCCCCGACGCATTCGCCCCCGCACATTTCGGTGTCACGGGAACGCAACTGATCGCCAGGGGTTCCTCGCCAAACCAGAGAGGACCGGCCGATGCCCCACGACACGATCCCACCCCGCGGCTTCATGCGCTTCTACCTGTGGGTGATGGCGGCGCTGCTGGTGCTGGCGGGGCTGGTGCTGGCCGGGGGCGGGGCGTGGCTGCTGTCGCTGGGCGGGAGCTTCTACTACGTCGTCGCCGGGCTGCTGCTGATCGCAGCAGGGGTGTTCTACTTCCGCCACCGGATGCTGGGCTTCTGGCTCTATCTCGTCACCTTCGCCTTCACGCTGGTGTGGGCGTTCTGGGAGAAAGGGCTCAACGTGTGGGCCCAGGTGCCGCGCCTTGGCGCGCCGGTCGTCGTCCTGATCCTGCTGCTGTTCACGCTGCCCGCACTGAGGCGAGCCGATGGCCGGGCCGTGGCGAGGGGCCGTGCCGCAGCGGCCGCGATGGCAGGCGTACTCGCTTTCGGGCTTTATCTGTTCGCGCAGCCGCTCTGGCAACCGCCAGCGGCTGTGGCCCAGGCTGAAGCGCCAGCCGCGCCGACCGAACCGGCGCCAGCCGAACCTGCTGTCCAGCCTGCGGCCAACCAGAGGCAGATGGCATCGGCATCGCCACAACCGCAACTCCAGGTGGGCGCCGACTGGCCGGCCTATGGCGGTACGCACGCGGCACTGCGCTACTCGCCGCTCGACCAGATCAACCGGGACAACGCGGGCACGCTCACCGAGGCTTGGCAGTACCGGACCGGGGACATGCCGGAGGAGGGTGAGGATCGCTACGCGGCCGAGACGACGCCGATCAAGATCGGCGACAACATCTTCCTCTGCTCGGCGCTGAACATCATCATCGCCATCGACGCGCGGACCGGCGGCGAGGAGTGGCGCTTCGACCCCGAGGTGTCGCCGGACGCGATCCCCTACAGCGCTTCGTGCCGCGGCGTTTCCTATTACGCCAATCCGGCCGTAGCGGAAGGCGAAGCCTGTGCGGCGCGGATCATCGTCGGTACGCTCGATGCGCGGCTGATCGCCGTGGATGCTGAGACCGGGCAGCCCTGCGCTGATTTCGGTAACAACGGCGAGGTCGACCTCGAAGTGGGGATCGGCGAGACCGTGCCGGGCTGGTACGCGGTGACCTCGCCGCCGGCCGTGGTGCGCGGCATCGTGGTGACCGGGGCGCAGGTGAAGGACGGGCAGGCGGAGGATGCACCCTCGGGCGTGATCCGCGGCTACAGCGCCACCACCGGCGAGCTCGCCTGGGCCTGGGACCTCGGCAATCCTGAACTCACCGGCCTGCCGGCCGAGGGCGAGGTCTATACGCGCGGCACGCCCAACATGTGGACGATCGCCTCGGCGGACGAGGAACTCGGGCTGGTGTACCTGCCGCTCGGGAATTCGTCCGTGGACTATTACGGCTCCAACCGCAGCGAGCTCGAGAACACCTATGCAACGTCGCTGGTGGCGCTCGATGCCACTACAGGCCAGCCGGCATGGCACTTCCAGACGGTGCACTACGATATCTGGGACTACGACCTCGGCAGCCAGGCGACGCTGGTGGATTTTCCGGCCGAGGGCGGCACTGTGCCGGCGGTGATCCTCGCCAGCAAGCAGGGCGATATCTACGTGCTCGACCGGCGGACCGGTGAGTCGCTGACGCCGGTGGAAGAGCGACCGGTGCCGCAGGGCGGGGTGGAGCCGGAGCGGCTGTCGCCGACGCAGCCCTTCTCGGGTTACCACACGGTGGCGAAGCGCGACCTCGTCGAGGCTGACATGTGGGGGATGACGCCGTTCGACCAGCTCTGGTGCCGCATCCAGTTTCGGTCAGCCGCCTACCAGGGCATGTATACGCCGCCGACCTCCGATCAGCACTGGATCCAATATCCGGGCTACAATGGCGGGTCGGACTGGGGCGGGATCGCGGTCGACCCGGTGCGGGGCCTGATCGTCGCCAACTACAACGACATGCCCAACCACAACCGGCTGGTGACGCGCGAGGAGGCGGATGCCGCGGGCCTGCAGCCGATCAACGCGCCGGGCGGTGCCCCGGCCGATGGCCCGCTCGGCGAGGCAGGACCGCAGACCGGTGCGCCCTACGGCATCCAGGTCAATGCCGGCTGGCGCATGCCGACGGGGCTGCTGTGCAAGGAACCGCCCTATGGGGGCATCCGGGCCATTGCGCTGGCGACGGGCGAGGGTGTGTGGGACAAGCCGTTCGGTTCGGCACGCAAGAACGGGCCGTTTGGCATTCCCTCGATGCTGCCGGTCGACATCGGCACGCCGAACAATGGCGGCTCGGTGGTGACGGCCGGTGGGCTCATCTTCATCGCCGCGACGACCGACGACATGTTCCGCGCCATCGACATCGAGACGGGCAATACCGTCTGGGAGGTGGCGCTGCCGGCGGGTGGACAGGCCAATCCGTTCACCTACGAGATCGAGGGCAAGCAGTTCGTCGGGATCATGACCGGCGGCCACCACTTCATGGAAACGCCGATCGGTGACCAGGTGACGGTCTGGGCCCTGCCATGAGGGAGGTGCGCGGCTACTCGACGCTGCAGATCGTGCTGCACTGGACGATCGCGGCGCTCGTCGTGTTCCAGCTGCTGGTCAACGAGGGCATGCAGCGGGCATTCGACGACCGCATCGATGGGGATGCCGTGGAGGACATGGATGCCGCGGTGCTGCATATCGGGGTGGGGCTGGCGGTGCTGGCGCTGGCAGTGATCCGCCTCGTGGTGCGGTTCGTGCGCGGCGTGCCGCAGCCGCCCGCGGACAACCCGGTGGTGCTCACCTGGATTGGGCACCTGACGCATCTGCTGCTCTACGGCTTCATTTTCGCGATGCCGATGACAGGGGCGGTGGCGTGGTTCGGCGGGGTGGAGCTGTCGGCCGAGCTGCATGAGCTGGGGCGCCTGGTGCTCATTCCGCTGATCGGGTTGCACCTGCTGGGAGGACTGACGGAGCATTTCGTGTTCCGTAACGACACCCTGATGCGGATGCTTGTGCCGAAGCGCTGAGGAGTTGGCGCGGCGCCCGGGGCCGCTTAGGCTGGCCCGGGGCGCGGCAGGAGCGGTTCGGATGAAGTGGTGGTGGGTCGGCGGCGGGATCGTGGCGATCCTGCTGCTTGCGGCGCTGGTCGTCGATGGCGATCCGGCGGGCATCGTCTCGGCGCGGTTCGAGGCGCGGACGGACGCCAACCGGGCTTATGATGGCATGGAGCTGACGCCCGGGCAGCGGGGCGCGGTGTACTTCGCCACCGGCGACTGGTCGGCGCTGAGCGCGGAGGCACTCGAGGTGAATGCCTCGCCATGGAAGCTGAGCACGGCGCTGCTGGCGCTGCGCGCGAGCGGCGGCAGGCTCGAGGCCGTCACTCCCGAGGCGGTGGAGGCGGTGTTCCGGCGCTACGGGTTCATCGTGCCGGAGCGGATCGCCAACTGGCCGGAGGGGCTGAAGCCGCCGAAACTGCGCTATCCGCTGGGGCAGAATGTCGGCGTGGGCGCACGCTGGGTGCCGCCGCTGCAACTGACGGTGGGAAACGTCTCCTGCGCCGCCTGCCATGCCAGCGTCGTCTATGGGGCGGACGGGGAGCCTGACACGTCGGCGGTGTGGCTGGGGATGCCGAACGGGTCGGTGAATCTGGAGCGTTACGTCGACGAACTCTACGTGGCGCTGCGCGACCGGCCGGCCGACGAGGTGATCTGGGCGGCGGTACAGAAGCTTTACCCCGACACCGAGTGGCGCGAGTGGCTGACGCTGAAGGGCGTGGTGCTGCCGCGGGTGGCCGAACTGGTGGCGGATCGCGAGGCGTCGATCGGGCGGCTGCTACCCTTCTCGGTGAGCACGGCGGGAGCGACCAATGGGCTGCAGGCGCTGCAGGTACGGCTGGGCATCATTCCGCAGCACCAGCTCGTTGATCTGAGCGTGCCGATCTCGGTGCCGGAGCTGGGCGGCCGTATCTGGCGCTCGTCGCTGCTGGCAGCCGGATCGTATGCGGTGGCGGGCGAGGAGCCGCAACGCGAGATGCGCGCGGCCGACCTGACGCCCGGGCATCTGCGGGCTCTGGCAGGGATCACCGCGTTCTTTACCGTGCCGAGCATGGGCAACTCTCCAGAGACGGCGGCGCGGCATGTCGATGACGCCGACGACATCATGCAGTGGCTGAGGACCTACGCGCCGCAGCCGTTCCCGGGTCGGGTGGACGAGGGCCTCGCGGCGCGGGGGGCGGAGGTCTATTCGGCGGAATGCGCGGCATGCCACGGGACGTATCAGGGTGGGCTCAGCCCGGAGCTGGTGGCGTTTCCGAACTGGCAGGGAGACGTGGGAACGGACAAGGCCTACCTCTCGGTGTTCGACGCGGCGACGGTGGAGGCGGTGAACCGGCTCGGTTATGGCGGCATGCTGGCCGGGCGGGTGTCGCCGGGCTACGTGGCGCAACCGCTGGTGGGGCTATGGTCGAGTGCGCCGTATCTCCACAATGGCAGCGTGCCGACGCTGTGGCACCTGATGCATCCCGAGGCGCGGCCGAAGCTGTTCGAAGTGGGCGGCCACAAGCTGGACCTCGCGCGCGTCGGGATTGCCGGAGAGGACGACGGACAGGGCGGCTGGGCGCGACCTGCCGGGTACGAGCCGTGGACGGAGCCGGTGCGGGTGGACACGGGCGTGGCCGGGCTTGGCGCTGCCGGGCACGAGGCGCCGTTCGATGCGATGAGTGAGGCGGACAAGGCGGCGCTGCTGGAGTATCTGAAGCTGCTGTAGGGAGGGTGCACCCTCTAGACCACCAGCGAAATGGCGGGGAGGCGTTCGCGCTGCGGGTCGGCGTCCGCGGGAAGGGGACCCGTGCGCCAGGCTGTGATGAGGCGGCGGTCGGAGGGAATCCGGTAGCGCTGCGCCAGCTCCGCAGAAGTCTCCGCGTCGTCGGCGAGGACGGCCATGGGCCAGGTGTAGAGGTTCTGGGCGGTGAGTTCGAGCAGGCGGCGGTAGAGGTGGCGGCCGGTTTCGAGGGGCGTTTCCTCGGCGGGGCGGTGGAAGAGCAGGATGGCCGCGGATGCCCTGGTCATCGTCGCTTCGGACACGAGCGCGGGGGCGAGGCCGATGCCATCGAGCAGGCCGAACCACGGGTCGCGTAGCGCCACGCGGGCACCAAAGGCCTCGAAGGCGGAGAGGCCGAGGGCGGGTGCCGAGAGGCCGTCGAGGCCGTAGCGCGGATCGCTTCGGGCCAGGCGCATCCACGAGACGAGTTCGGTGCGGTAGGCCCGGTTTCGGTAGACGCGCAGGCTCGCCTCCTCGTTGAGATCCGAGATGACGGCCAGCTCGGCGGGCTCGGCGATGCAAGTGATATCGGGGCGGGCTGTGGCCAAGCCGTGCAGGGCTTGCACCTGCGTCGTCAAGGCAGGGGCAAAGCCGCGTCGCCAGGTGGCGCGGCGATGGATCGTGTCCGGAAGGGCGGTCGCGGCGGTCGGGGTCAGCTCGAGGCGGACGATGGGGTCGAGCGGTTGATTGGCTCCTCGCGGCGTGTCGAGGTGGCCGATGGCGAGGCCATGGGCCGCGAGGGCGATGTCGGTGGCCTCGAGCGCGGCGCCGACGGAGACGAGCAGGTCGCGGCCGGTGGGGTCGCCCACGGGCAGGTGGCGGGTCCGGTCGGCGAGCAGCCACAGCGCGCCGTCATCAAGGCGCCACCGGGTCGGCTGCGTGTTGTGGACGCTGGGGGCGAGGTTGGCCGTTGCCGCGACGGCCATCAGTTGCTCGCTGGTGAGCCTCATGCCAGCGCCTTGCGGAAGAGGTGCAGGCGGTGCAACGGCCGGGCGCCGAGCTTTTCCATCTGGCGCAGGCTGGCGGCGTTGCCGTCCCAGACCCAGGTGATGCCGAGGCGCCTGTAGCCGGCGCGCCGCATCGCATCGAGCACGCGTCCCATCATGGCCGACATCAGGCCCTGACCCTGCATGTCTTCGCGCACCGAAAAGTAAACGAGCAGTGCGCGGTCACGGCGCAGGCGGTGCCACAGGTAGTGCCAGAGCGTCACCGGCGAGAAGCGGGATTTCGTGGCGCGGATGAAGGGGTTGAGGTCGGGGATGACCAGCACCACGGCCACGGCCTCGCCCTTATGGTGGATCAGCGCCGTGATGCGCTTGTCGATAATCCACTTGAGTTCCCTGGCCTGGAAGTCGAACTCTTCCTTGCTGAGCGGCACGAACATCGGGTTCTTCGCAAAGCCACTGTTGAGCAGGCGACGCGCCTCGTCGAGGCGGGCCGGAATGGTGGCGTTGGTGATCGGGGCGAAGGTCCAGTCGGGACCGTCGAACCGCGTGTCGTGCGGCGCGGCGGGCGCCGGTGCCGCGAGATCGAGCTCGAAGGTGCGCATCGGAAAGTCCGGCGCGTAGCCGTTGGCTTCGAGCAGCCTCGCGATGTGGGGTGGGCTATAGACCTGGTCGACGTAAGGGACGGTGTCGAAGCCGCCGGTGGTGACGCCGATCTGCTGCATGGCGGTGAGGTTGAAGTTGCCGGCGATGGCGGTGAAGCCCCGAGCCCGGCACCAGTTCTCGGCAGCATCCAGCAGGGCCGCGGCGGCCTCGGGGTCGTCGGCGCAGTCGAAATACCCGAAATAGCCGAGATTGGTGCCGTGCAGCGTGTTCGATGCCGGGTGGGCGTGGGCGGTGATGCGGCCCAGCAC
>JAEYTN010000033.1 GCA_023433985.1 Pseudomonadota bacterium
GGTCGATGACGGCAAGCCTGTCACCGTCAGCCTGTCGCTCAGCGGCTTCACCGCCGCCTACGACCGCACCGTCGAACTGGCGAAGTGACATCGCGGTAACACCCCGGCTGCGGCGCACGATGCCGCAGCCGTATAAAGTTGACTCATATCATCAGCTTTAATAGATCGTAGCCCTGCGCCCGCACGGCGCGACCCAGCAAGCCACGCGGCCTACCCGGCCGACAGCCAGCCAACAACATCTTCTCGACCCTGGGGGCAGGCATGTCACATCCGCCGCGTGGCGCGGGCGTTTCCGCGCGTAGCAACTTCTTGCCTATTCACCTGCTCGGCGTCAGCGCCATCGCGCTTGCCTGCGCCATGCCGCAGCCCGCCGCCGCGCAACAGCTGACCGAGGCGCAGACCACCATCCTCGAGCGCATCGTGCTGACCGCGACGCGGCAGTCGAAGAGCGTGCTGGATGTGCCCAAGACCGTCACGGTGATCGACCAGGAGACGATGCAGAAGCACGTCGTCCGCGATATCCAGGATCTGGTGCGCTACGAGCCGGGCATCACGGTCGGCCGGCAGACCTCGCTCGCCAATCCGTTCGGCCAGCTGACCAGCTTCTCCATCCGCGGCGTCGGCGCCAACCGGGTGCAGATGCTGGTGGACGGCAGCCGGGTGCAGGAGCAGATCACCGACGGCAGCCGCGATTTCGTCGATCCGTCGAACATGAAGGCGGTCGAGCTGGTGCGGGGGCCGAACTCGGTGCTCTGGGGCGCCGATGCGCTCGGCGGCGCCGTCGCCTTCCGCACCCGCGACCCCTCCGAACTGCTGGACGGCTCCGACAAGCCCTGGGCGCTCGAGATCAAGACGGCCTGGGACAGCTTCGACAACAGCTTCCGCCGCCAGATCACCGCCGCGTACGATTTCGGCGACGTCGAGGTGCTCGCCAGCCTGGGCCAGATGGATGCCGAGGAGGCCAAGCTCTCCAAGGCCGACCCCGAGGGCGGCCTCTGGGGCTGCCCGCGCCCGGCCTATTTCCGCTGCAACGTGCTGTTTCCGGCCGATACCGAGATCTACAACGGCCTCCTGAAGGCCGTGTACACGCCGTCGGCCGACCACAAGTTGACGGCGACCTGGGAATTCTTCGACCGCAACACCACCGTCAACCAGATCTGGGATGCGTTCTCGACGCAGGGCACGCCGACGGGGGGCACCAACGCCACCGGCGGCACCTATAACAGCCTCGAATACATCCGCGAGCTCGACATGACGCGGCAGCGCTTCGCGCTCGCGCACGAGTGGGAGGTCGGCGCCGACTGGCTCGACTCGGTGACGTGGAACGTGTCCTACTCGCCGCAGCGCCGCGTCATGGAGACCAACCAGGATCGCAAATACGCGCTGCGCGACGTGCACGTCTACCAGATCCGCGATTACGGCGAGACCTTCCTCGAGGCGGATGTGCAGCTCAACTCCTCGTTCGAGCTGCTCGGCATGTCGCACAAGCTGACCTACGGCTTCGACGGCGACCTGTCGCAGACGCGCTACGAAGGGACCAACGTCACCGACAACCTGACGCTGGATACCCGGGACGTCGCGATCAACCAGGGCTTCAACTTCCCGCAGGTGGATACGCAGCGCGCGGACTTCTACCTGCAGGACGAGATCGAGCTGCTCGACGGCCGCCTGACCGTCACCCCGGGGGTCCGCTACGCGACCTACTCGATCGACCCCACTGGCGACGCCGACTACGTGCCGCTGCCGGGCTTCGAGCCCAAGGTCCGCGAGAGCCAAACCTGGATCAAGTCGCTGGGCGGCATCTACAAGCTCGACGACACCTGGTCGGTCTATGCGTCCTATGGCGAGGGCTTCAAGATGCCCACCAGCCAGCAGCTCTTCGTGTCGGTCAACGACATCTTTAGCGGCAACAAGGTGATCCCGAACCCCGACCTCAGGCCGGAATCGGTGGCGAGCTACGAAGCCGGCTTCCGCGGCGAGTTCGAGAAGGGCTGGCTGTCGGTCGGCGGTTTCTACGCCCACTACACCGACTTCATCCGCAGCCTCGCGCCGGTGCCGGGCGAGCCGCCCACCACGGTCACCTACGACAACCTCGACAGCGTCGAGCTGTGGGGCATCGAGGCGAGCGCCGAATACGAAGTCCACGAGAACCTGTTCGCCTCGGCCTCGCTGACCTGGTCGAAGGGCGCCCAGCAGACGGCTGCCGGCGAGACGCCGTTCGACAACGCCGTGCCGCTCACGCTGGTGGCCGGCCTCCGCTACGAGATGCCCGACAACGGCCTCGAGTTCGAGGTGATCGGCACCTTCGCCAGCGGCGTATCCGAGCGCAGCAACCCCGACGCCTTCAAGCCCGAGGGCTACGCGGTGTTCGACGCCTACGCCAAGTACTCGCCGACCGAGAACGTCGAGCTCACCGCCGGCGTGCAGAACATCTTCGACGTGAAGTACTTCCCCAATACGCTCAGCGGTTCGTACACCAACGTGCCGTCCAGCGGTTCCGTCGCGGGGCAGGACCCGCTGGAGCTGCAGACTGCTCCAGGGCGGACCTTCAAGCTCGGCGCCACCGTCAAGTTCTAACCTCGCCTACCGGGGAGGGGCCGCAGCCGCGGTCCCTCCCTCGTCTTTTCGGGAGCCCATCCATGCTGCGTGTCCTCAGCCAGTTCTGGCGTCTGCTCAAGCTCTGCATCGCCGGCGACGGCGGCAAGCTCGGGCTCGTGCTCTACACGGTCGTGCTGGCGCTCGAGCTCAGCCAGATCGCCATCACGCTGCGCATGATCGAGTGGAGCAAGACGTTCTACGACGCGCTCGAGCAGATGAACGCCGCCGAGGCGCTGGCACAGGTAGGGCTGTTCTTCGTCATCATCGGGCTGGGCGCGGTGCTGACGCTCGGCTCGGTCTACACC
>JAEYTN010000172.1 GCA_023433985.1 Pseudomonadota bacterium
TGAACGAATATATCGACCCGCGCAGCCGGCTGCGGCGGATGGGGGCCTGACGGAATGGCGAACGTGCTCGAGGTCCGGAACCTCAAGGCCTACTACCTGATGAACTATTTCGGCGTGTCCCGCGAAGTGCGGGCCGTCGACGACATCACCATGAGCATCGGGCGCAACGAGGTTTACGGCATCGCGGGCGAGAGCTCGTCGGGCAAGACCAGTTTCATCAAGGTGCTGGCCGCGGCCATCCGGCCTCCGCTGCGGGTGGTCGGTGGCTCGGCGACCTATGATTTCGGCGATGGGCTCGAGGTGGATGTGACCGCGGCGCGCGAGCAGGACATCGACGCGATCCGCTGGCGGCACCTCAGCTACATCATGCAGGGCTCGATGAGCGTGTTGAACCCGCTGCGGCGCGTGGGCAAGGTCTTCGAGGACTTCGCAGCGCGACCGCTTGGGCTTTCGGGGTCGGCGTTCCGGCAGGCGGTGGTGGAGCATCTCGACCGGTTGAAGCTCAGCCCGCAGGTGCTCAACGCCTATCCGCACGAGCTCTCGGGCGGCATGCGACAGCGCGTGACCATCGGGCTCGCGACGGTGTGCAAGCCGCAGTTCATCATCGCGGACGAGCCGACGACGGCGCTCGACGTGGTGGTGCAGAAGGACGTGCTGGGGCTGATCAAGAACCTGCAGGTAACGATGGGCTCGTCGATCGTGTTCGTGACGCACGACATGAGCGTGCATGCCAACATCGCCGACCGGATCGGCATCATCTATGCGGGGCGGCTGGTGGAGGAAGGGCCGACGCGGCAAATCTTCACCGCGCCCAAGCATCCCTATACGGCGCATCTGGTGGCGAGCCTGCCGCGGATCGGCGACACGACGCGGCGACCGGCGCTGGAAGGTCGGCCGCCCAGCCTCGCGGCGCCGCCGGCCGGATGCCGGTTCCATCCGCGCTGTCCGCTGGCGATCGACAAGTGCAAGACCGAGGTGCCGCCGCTCGAAACAGTCGGCGCGGGGCATCGCACGGCGTGCTGGCGATGGAAGGACGTGGAGCCGCTGGTGCCGGTCGGGAAGGCGGAGGTAACGGCATGAGCGCGCTGCTCGAAGTCCGCGACGTCTCCAAGGTGTTCCATATCGGCGGGCTGCTGGCCCCGACGGCCGTGCGGGCGGTGGACGATGTGGATTTTTCCATCAGCGCCGACCGGCCGGAAATCTTCACGATCATCGGCGAGAGCGGCTCGGGCAAGACGACGCTGGCGCGGATGATCCTGGGACTGGAGACCCCGTCGGGCGGGACAATCGCGTTCGACGGCCGACCGCTGGTGCATGCGAGCGGGGCGGAACGGCTGAAGTTCATGGCGAGCGTGCAGCCGGTGTTCCAGAACCCGTTCGAGGCGTTCAATCCCCTCAAGAAGGTGGATCGCTACCTCGACTCCACGGCGCGGCGGTTCCTCGGCCTCAGGGACAAGGCGGCGATCGACGGGGCGATGGACGGAGCGCTGCAGAAGGTGGGGCTGAGCCTCGCCGAGGTGGCGGGACGGTTTCCGCACGAGCTCTCGGGCGGGCAGTTGCAGCGCGTGGCGATCGCGCGGGCGCTTATCCCCAACCCGCGGCTGCTGATCGCCGACGAGCCGGTTTCAATGGTGGATGCGTCGCTGAGGATGGCGATCGTCAACCTACTGCGATCGTTGCGCGACGATTTCGGGGTGTCGGTGATCTACATCACGCACGACCTGGCGACGGCCTACTACATCTCGGACCGGCTGATCATCATGCAGAAGGGCAAGGTGGTGGAGATGGGGCCGGCGCGGGTGGTGCTCGACGCGCCCGAGCACGCCTATTCGCGGCTCCTGCGCTCGGCGGTGCTCGATACGGCCGATGCGGGGCATGGCAACCTCGCGACCGACCCGGAGCTGGCCTCGCTGGCTGCCGGGGTGGCGAGCCGGCAGGGGCGGCTGGAAGCGCGAGGGGATGGGCGGAGCGTGCGGGTCTACTGAGGGGACGTCGCGGGCCCCTCACACTAGCTTTGCTACATCGCTTCGCCCCTAGCGACGCTACCCTCTCCCCGGAGGGGCGAGGGGACGGGGTTGCGAGGGCGGCGACCTAGATGGCCACCAGGCCTTCGCGGAGGATGATGGCGACGGCGTCGGCGCGGTTGCGGGCGCCGAGCTTTTCGAGGATCGCGGTGACGTGGAACTTGGCCGTGTGCACCGAGATATCGAGGGCGCGGGCGACCACCTTGTTGGAGGCGCCATCGACGAGGAGCTCGGCGACCTGGCGCTCGCGGAACGAGAGGTGCGGCAGCGGCGCTGACGGGTCGCGCGTGGTTTCGCGCTCGCGGTCGAGGGCGTA
The DNA here is from genome assembly GCA_023433985.1 of Pseudomonadota bacterium. GTDB lineage: Bacteria > Pseudomonadota > Alphaproteobacteria > Rhizobiales > Devosiaceae > Devosia_A. Next base: position 2,341 of record JAEYTN010000172.1, read on the forward strand.
GCCGGCGGCGAGGAGGGTCGCAGCGGCGAGGATCAGGCCGGGATCGAGCGTGTCGAGCACGTTGCGACCGGCCCGCTCGGCGCCGACGCGGAGGACGCGGGCGGCGGAGGCGAAATCGCCCTCGCCGACGGGGCGATCGGAGATGACCACCGCCGCCTCGTCGGGCTCGGCCTCGTAAAGGTCGTGGCGGCCCTGCACGATGGTGCGCAGGACCTGTTCGAGGGCGATGTCGCCGAGGTCGAAGCCGATGCCGGCCTGGGCCGAGGCGAGGACCGTGCTAGCCGCGCGGGCGCTCGCCGATAGTGACGTCGAGTTCCAATGCATTGCCACCGCGCAGTACTCCCAGTTTTTGTGATTGACCTACTGTGCCGCCGACCAGCCGGTCGGCTACGTCGGCAACGGTGGCCACCGTTTCACCACCCCATGTGGTGATGATGTCGCCGACAAGGAAGCCCCCCTTTGCCGCGGGGCTGTCGGGCTCGAGGCCGACGACGATGGCGCCACCGCCCTGCCCTACCGGATGCAGGCTGACGCCGAGCCAGCCGCGCGGCACGTAGCCTTTTTCGCTGAGCGTGGCGACAGCGCGAGCAATGGTGCTCGCCGGGATGGCGAGAGTGCGGCGGCGCACGCCGTTCACCGCCATGCCGATGAGGCTGCCATCGGGCGCCACCACGGCACCGCCCTCGGCGCGCGAGGAGAGGCGCAGGCCGAGGGTGAGGCGGGCGTCGATTTCGCCGCCGCGCATCGAGCGCCAGGCGGGGCCGACTTCGCTGACCGAGGTGAGCGAGGAGAGGACCGAGCCATCGCCGCGGCCGACAAGGAGGGCGAGGGAGCCGGCCGCCGGGACGGAGGCGGCAGTCCACTCGGGGAAGTCGCCGGAGTCGAACCTCAGGAGCGCGACGTCGGTGGAGGGGTCGCGGCCGGCGAGCGTCGCGGTGACGGTGGCTCCGGCGGGGGTGAGGAGCTCGGCTTCGTCGTCGGCGTCGAGCGCCTCGTGAGCGGTGACGGCGAGGCCGGTGCGCCAGATGAACCCGGAAACGGTGGCGCCGTTCGGGTTGCGCACGGCGACCGTGCGGCGGCCGGCTTCGGCGGTGAGGGCGGCGAGGGCGTTGGAGAGGGGGAGGAGTTCGGACATCGGCGGTTCCGACTGGGTTGGGGTGTTGGGGAGAAGGTGCGCCCGTGCTGCCCGGCGGGAAAGCTGCCCGGTTGGGTGGGGGGCGGTGCTACACTTGGACGGGGTGAGCGTGGCCGCCCCCTCCACCCCCCCGCTGACGGGGTGGAGGACCCAGTTGGCGTTCGTGCTCCCCCTCGTCGTTCACTCCCCATTCGGGCAGCTGCCGGGGGTCAGGTGCGGCGACCACTTAAGCGGTGTTCCTCCCTCGGAGCCTCCGGCCCATGCTTGCACCTGCCCATCGTGATGACGACCGACTGCTCGATGCCTATTCGGCGACCGTTTCGGCGGTGGCTGAGGGCGTGGGACCGGCGGTGGCAATGGTCGCGACGGAAGGGAAAGGGCATGGGTCGGGGGTGGTGATCTCCAATGACGGGCTGGTGGTGACCAACTCGCATGTGGTGGGTAAGGCGAAGACGGTGACGGTCAGCCTGCCGGACGGGCATCGGCTGGGGGCACGGGTGCTCGGCACCGATCCGGATACGGACCTTGCGATCCTGAAGGCGGATGGAAGCGCGTTGCAGGTGGCGGAGCTGGGGGATTCCTCCACGCTCCGGCGCGGACAGATCGCGATTGTGATCGGCAACCCGCTGGGGTTCGAGTCCACGGTGACGGCGGGGGTGATCTCGGCGCTGGGGCGGAGCCTCCGCTCGCCGAGCGGGCGGCCGATCGAGGACGTGATCCAGACCGATGCGGCGCTGAACCCGGGCAACTCGGGCGGTGCGCTGGTTTCGAGCCTGGGCGAGGTGATCGGGGTCAATACGGCGATGATCGACGGGGCGCAGGGCATCTGCTTTGCGGTGGCGAGCAACGCGGTGCGGCTGGTGCTGTCCGAAGTGCTGCAGCACGGGGCCGTGAGGCGGGCCTGGCTGGGCGTCGGCGCGGACAGCGTGAACCTGCCGCGGCGGGTGGCGGACGCGGCGCAACTGACGACGCATAGTGCGGCGGTGCTGCATTCGATCGTGCCGGGCGGGCCGGCGGCGCGGGCCGGGGTGCGCGAGGGCGACGTGCTGCTGAGCCTCGACGGCCGGGCGGTGGAAGGGCCGGGACCGTTGCTGCGGATGCTGACCGCGGATGCGATCGGGCGGGTGGTGCGGCTCAAGCTGCTGCGGGCCGGCCGACTGCTCGAGCTCGAGGTGGCGCTGACGCAGCGGCCCACCGAACACTAGCCCGCCTTGCGGGCGCCATCGCCCTCCTCTAGCGTCCGCGGCCGGACGCAGGACAGGGAGATGGCGATGGCCGAGTGCAAGGTGATCCGGGGTGGCGAAGGGTTCCGCGGCAAGCAGGGACTCGACTATTTCGCCGGGGTTTCGGCGGAATCGGCAGGGTCGCAGGGCATCTGCATGCACCTGCTGGTGATGCCGCCGGGGGCCGAGGCGAAGCCGCACTACCACGAGAACCACGAAACCGCGATCTACATGCTCGAAGGCAGCACCTCGTTCCGGCATGGGCCGAAGCTCGAGTTCCTCGACCATGTTGATGAGGGCGACTTCGTCTACATCCCCGCCGGCGTGCCGCACCAGCCGTTCAACCCCACCGACAAGGTGGCGCGGGCGCTGATTGCGCGGACCGACCCGAACGAGCAGGAAAGCGTGGTGCTGCTGTGACGCAGAAGCTGCTGGTGCTGCAATCGCTCTGGACCATGGGCGGGCTCAAGGATGCGTCGGCGGAGCGGCCGCTCGAAGAAAACGTGACGACCATAGCGGCGGCCGGGTTCGATGGGCTCGGGGCGCTGTGGCTCGACCGGGGGGAGGCACGGCGGGTGTCGGAACTGGCCCGGGGTGCCGGGCTGGTGGTCGAGGGGCTGTGCTTTCCGACCGATGTGGAGAGCCTGAAGCCGGCGCTCGAATGGGGCGCGGAGTTCGGCGTGCATCACATCAACATCCAGCCACAGCTGCGGCCGCGGAAGCTCGCCGACGCGGCGAGGGTGGCCGAGGGGTGGATGCGGCTGGCGGAGGACGTGGACTTCCCGGTGCTGGTGGAGACGCATCGCGACCGGATGACGAACGACCTGCTGTTCACGCTCGACCTGCTCGAAGCCGTGCCTGAGCTCAGGCTGCTGGCGGACCTGTCGCACTACGTGGTGGGGCGGGAGATCACGCTGCCGGTCAGCGCCGAGACAGAGGCGCGGATCGCCACCGTGCTCGGCCGAAGCTGGGCGTTCCACGGCCGGGTGGCATCGAGCGAGCAGGTGCAGCTGCCGTTGGGCTACCCGCAGCATGCGCCGTGGATCGAGCAGTTCACCGCGTGGTGGCGACAGGGATTTGCAGACTGGAAACGGCGGGCCGGCCCGGATGGGGAACTCAGCTTCCTGTGCGAACTCGGGCCGCAACCCTATGCGATCTCGGGGCCGGATGGGGCGGACCTGACCGACCGGTGGGCGGAGTCGTTGCAGTTGCGCGACATTGCGCGATCGGCCTGGTCCGACGCCTGATTTCACGGGAACCAATATCGCTCGGCGGCCATTGGTTTTCGTCCAAGGAGACGAAGCCATGGCGTTCGACAATCTTGTAAGCAGAGCCGGCGGCAAGGATGCGCTGATGCCGATGCAGATCGCGCATAACCCGCTGCTGACGGCTCGCGAGAAGCTCGACCTGCTCAACCGGCTGAAGGCCGAAGTGACCGGCGCTCTCGAGAACAGCGAGGACCTGGGGCTGAGCCCGGGCGACATCGAGGAAGCGATCCAGGAGGTCAAGGTCGACGTGCAGAACGGCGTCGGCGAGGAAACCGTACTGAGGGGAGACAACTGATGGCGACCATCGAGCATACGCATGAGCCGAAGGTGGCTCGGGTCGACGCGCTGATCGACGAGAACGGCTCGCAGCTGGACGTGCCGGACGATTCCGCACTGAAGGTCGCCACGGATGTGGAGCAGACGGTCGGTGCCACCGGGCCGAGCAACTGGTGGCGGATCGGGTTGATAGCCGTCGGTATCGTGGCGGCGATCTTGCTGGCGCTGCAGCTGATGGGCGGCAATACGGGAACCGAGATGATCCCCGGCACGCCGACCGCGGCGCCACAGAGCGAGACGCAGACCGGGCAGTGAGGCCGCAGACCGCGGCTGCTGGACGCGTCATCAGGTTGCTGCCGCCTTCTCCAGCACGGGGAGAAGGCGAACTTGCAGCGAGCGCGCCTTAGCCCTTGGCCAGCGGCGAGAGCAGGATTTCGACGCGACGGTTCTGGGCGCGGCCGGACTCGGTGGAGTTCGATGCGATCGGATCGTCTTCGCCTTTGCCGGTGATGTAGAAGCGACGCTGGCTGACGCCCTGATTGGCGAGGGCGGTGGCGACGGAAACGGCGCGATCCTGGCTGAGGCTCAGGTTGTATTCGTCCGAGCCGGTCGAGTCGGTGAAGCCGTAGACGTCGATCAGGGTCTTGTCGAACTTCTTCAGCACCAGGCCCACCGACACGAGCGTGTCGTTGAACTGCGGCTTCACGCGCGACGAGTCGGTGTCGAAGGTGATGTTCGAGGGCATGTTGAGGACGATCTGGTTGCCCTGGCGGGTGACCGAGACGCCGGTGTTGCGCAGCTGGGCGCGCAGTTCGGCTTCCTGCTGGTCCATGTAGGAACCGATCGCCGCGCCGGTGAGGCCGCCGACGCCGGCGCCGATCAGCGCGCCGACGCGCGGGTCGTTGCCGGTGACGCCGCCGAGGATAGCGCCGACCACGGCGCCGCCACCAGCGCCCACGAGCGTGCCGCCCGCGGTGTTCGAGAGCTGGCTGTCACCCGTATAGGGATTGACCGAGGTGCAGGCGGTAAGGCTCAGCGCGGCGATACCGGCCAGCAGGATATTGGTCTTCATTGACGTCCCCCGTTGGGTCTTTGTCGCCCTTCTTGCCAGCGATTGCGGCAGCAAGGTGTCACCATAGGCACGAAGCGCCCGGAAATCAGCCGTGCGCCCAGCCGCCATCCACCACGAAATCCTGCCCCGAGATCATCTTGCTGTCGTCGGCGGCGAGGAACAGGGCCATGCGGGCGATGTCGGCGGGGTAGAGCCGGCCGGCTAGCGCCTGCTGCTCGTCGATGAGCTTGTTGGCGGCATCGTCGACCCAGTGCGTGAGCTGGCGCTCGGTCATGATCCAGCCCGGGACCAGCGTATTGACGCGGATGCCGTGCTTGCCGACTTCGCGGGCGAGGGAGCGGGAAAGCCCGTGCATGGCGGCCTTGGCCGAGGTGTAGGCGGCAAGCTCGCCCAGCATGATCATCCAGCTGATCGAGCCGAAGTTGATGATGGAACCGCGCCTGGCGGCAACCATGCCCGGCAGCACGGCCTGCGCGGCGAAGAAGGAGTGCTTGAGGTTGACGCCCATGCGGTCGTCCCAGAACTCGGGCGTGACATCCTGCCATTTGTGGCGTTGGTCGTTGGCGGCGTTGTTGACCAATGCCAGTGCCGGGCCGTGGGCGGCTTCGATTTCGCCAATGACCGACTGGTAGCGGCGCACGTCGCCGATATCGCACTCGACGAACTTGACGGTGTGGCCGGCGGCCGTCAGTTCGGCCTCGACCTTGTGACCGGCATCGGCGGCGATATCGACGAAGCCGACCTTGCTGCCCTGCTCGGCGAAGGCGCGGACAATGCCCTCGCCGATGCCCGATGCCCCGCCGGAGACGATGACGGGCATGCCGTTGAGGCTGGGATAGGTGGCGAATTCGGACATTGGGCTCCCCCGCAATTGTGTGCGGGGTGTCGTAGCGTGGGGTGGACTGGCGGGCAAGGTGGGGGACAGCTCTCGGGACGCCCCCTCCACCACCCCTTCTCTGGTGGTCCCCCTCCCCCGCTGCGCGGTGGAGGATCACCGGCTGCGCTGTGCCGGGAGGACTCCCTCAGCCCCTAGGTAGAGCCCCGTCGGGCTCGCGGCTCGGGCTAGATCGTGTCGTCCTCGGCGACCGGCTTGCCGGTAGGGGCGAGGTCCATGGCCTCGACCTTGTCGAGCAGGTGCTCGATCTTTTCCACGTTGGCGATGTGGCGGGTTTCCATGGTGAAGTTGAGCGTCACGTATTCGCGGCCGGGGCAGAAGGTGCAGATGTTGGCCGCCGGATGCCAGGCGCCGCAGTAGATCGGCTCGATCATGCCGTGGGTCATGGGGCCGTAGGTGCGGTGCGGAGGCACCAGGGTCAGCACCACGTGGATGCCGCCGTTGAAACGCCAGAAGCGCTTGCCGGGCAGGAAGGGCAGCGCGCGGTTGAGGGCGCGCAGGGAGCGGAACATCGAGTTCATCATCACCTGGAACTTGGTGATGTCCTTGCGCTCGATCTTGTCGATGGTGTCGTCGACCTTGCGGACATAGGCGACGAAATCGTCGAGCACCTCGAAGCGAGCCTCGAGGGCGCGGACGCGGAAGAAGTCGTCGTCGGCGTCGTGGCGCTTGCCGTCGAGCATGGTGTAGGCGGCGCCGATCACCTTCTTCGACATGTGCTTTTCGGCGCCTTCGCCGTTCAGCGCGTGGGTGACGAGGGCGAACATCAGCGAGCGCTGACGGACGCCGAGCTTGTTGGCGAGGAGGCGCAGGCGGTGGCGCTTGAGCGCCAGGGTCTTGAAACCCCACGGCTTTTCGGGCGGGGCGAAGAGGTTGGCGAGCGTGACGTACATGAACGTCATGCCCCAGCCGCGCAGCGTGCCCTTGATACGGGCGCCGAGCCCGACCTTGTTGGACTTGTCGCTCATCACCCCGTGGCCGGCGGAAGCCGAGCGGGTGAGCAGCGCCGAATCGGAGCCTTCGAGCAGCGCGTGGCTCGAGCGGACCTGGATGATCGAGGCGCGGCCTTCGGCATCCGGGCCGCCGCGCAGCACGGCCGCCTGCACGCGGAACAGCGCAGACGACGACTTCTTCCGCGTCCGCGCGCTCGAAGCCAAGTTCAAGGTGATGGACGATTTCGTCGCCTATGTCCGCGCCGTAGATGACACTGTTGCTGGCATCGAGCAGAAGGACA
>JAEYTN010000174.1 GCA_023433985.1 Pseudomonadota bacterium
AGTCCATCTCGCTGGTGAGCCAGAAGAAGTCGCCGTTCTTCTTCGCGCCGTCGATCGGCTTCCAGTGGGCCACCAACTACTTCAAGGATGACACGGCGGGCGACTTCGCGTTCGCGCCGGTGCCGCAGCTCGACGCGGCGCAGCCCTATCCGATCTACGACCTGGGCGTGGCGTTCACGCTCTCCATCAACGCCAACTCCAAGGTGAAGGACGGCGCGGCGCTGGTGCTCGACCGGATCTTCTCGGCCGAGTTCGCCGCCGAGATGGCCAAGGTCTGGCCGGGCTACTGGGGCATTCCGCTCAAGCAGTTCCCGACCGATCCGGAAGCGACCGGCCTCACCAAGGCCTTCCTCGAGGCGATGGGCGACATGACTGCCGCCGTCGACAAGGGCACCTTCGGCTTCAAGATCGGCACGTTCTTCCCGCCGGCCACCAGCCAGGTGATGTTCGAGGACATCGAAAGCGTGTGGCTCGACAAGATGAGCGTCGCCGACATGCTCAAGAAGGCCGCCACCACCTACGCCGACGAGAAGGCGCAGGGCCTGGTGCAGGAACTCCCCAAGCCTTCCCTGTAACGGCTTGGCACCGACGCGGGCGGCCACCTCCCGGGCTGTCCGCGTCCCTTCGGCGCCGCGACCCGTTTCCGGCGCCCCTTTTCCAAGAGGTTCATCGTGCAATCGTCCAACCCGATGCGTGAGCAGGTCCTTGTCACGCCCGGTGCGCTGCTGAACGGCTTCGACGCGCTGGAACTCAATGCCCGGCTGGCGCTCGAAACGCCCGATATCTACCGCACGCGGCGGATCGTGCTGACCGGCTCCGGCGACTCGTATTTCGCCGCCAAGGCGGCCGAGACGGCGTACTGGACCGACGGGCAGGTGGCGGCCGAAGTGCGCACGCCGCTCGAGGCGGGCCGCTACCAGTCGCAGCTGTTCCCGGGGCGCGAGCTCGACAACTCGCTGCTCGTCGCGCTCTCCAACTCGGGCGGCGCAGCGCGGGTGGCGGAAGCGGCGACGCTGTGGCGCAAGGCCGGCGGCAAGGTGCTGGCGGTGACCAAGAATGCGGCCGGCCGGCTTGCGGGCCTGGCCGATCGCACGCTGATCCTGCCGGTGCCGGAATTGCCGAATGCACCCGGCTTCGGGCCTTATCTCTACGCCATGCTGGGGCTGCAGCTCTTCGCCATCCGCTTCGGCGAAGTGAAGATGACCATCACCATGGACCAGGCGCAGGCGCTGCGCGGGCAGCTGAGGACGCTGCTCGGATCGCTCGAAGCGACGGTTGCGGCGCTCGACGGACCGTCCGAAGCGGTGGCGGCGACGCTGGCCGGCAAGGAGGTGGTCGAGTTCCTCGGCGCGGGGCCCAATTTCGCGGTCGCCGAGTATGGCGCGGCCAAGCTGCTCGAAGCCTCGGGCCGGCACGCGCTGGCGCGCGACCTCGAGGAGTGGACGCACCTCAACTATTTCGACCGGGCGCCGGGCGAGATCGCCAGCGTGATCGTCGCGCCCGAGGGCAGCGTGGCGCAGAGCCGGGCGGTGGAGCTGATCGGCTACATGCACAAGCTCGGCCGCAGCCTCGTCGTGGTCGGTGGCGGTGCTGCTGCCGAGAAGGCCGCAGCGCTGGGCCATGCGGTGCTGGCGGTGCCGGCGGTGGAGGAGCGCTGGTCGCCGCTCTTCACCAGCATCGCGCCGGCGCTGATCGCGGCGCATCTGAGCGCGCTCGACGGGGCCGAGTACGGGCGCGGCGGCAAGGCGCCGTGGGACGACAGCATGACGGCTGCCACCGTGCAGCAGAGCGAAATCTGGGAGCCGGGCAAGTGAGCCTTTCCAACCACAAGCTGTCGACCAAGGGCAACGAGGCCTACGAAATCACCAAGACGGTGCGCGAGGCGGTTGCCGCCTCGGGCGTCGCCGACGGGCTCTGCGTCGTGTTCGTGCCGCACACCACGGCGGGGCTGTCGATCAGCTCGTTCTGGGACCCCAAGGGGCTCGAGGACGTGCATGACGACATCAACCGGCTGGTGCCGACGCGGATCGATTTCAAGCACCAGTTCGACACCCCGCAGGATGCCGCGGGGCACGTGAAATCGGTGCTGGTGGGGGTGAGCCTGACGCTCATCATCGCCGACGGGGCGCCGCTGCTGGGGCACTCGCAGGGGATCTTCTTCAACGAGTTCGACGGGCCGCGGCAGCGCCAGTTCTTCGTGAAGTGCCATGGCTGACGGCGCCGACATCATCGTCGGCGCCGTGCTGATGGACAACATCGTCTATCCCGACGGATCGCGGCGCGACGACATTCCGGGCGGCGCCGGGCTCTATGCGCTGGCGGGGGCCGCGCTCTACAGCGACGAGGCGGTGCTGGTGACCGGCACCGGCCGCGACCTGCCGGAAACGTTCGGACCCTGGCTCGACCGCAACGGACTCACGACGCGCGGCCTACGCTTTGCCGACGACCACGCGCCGCGCAACATCATGCGCTATTCGGACGAGCGGACGCGCACCGAAGAGCCGGTCTACGGCGCGGAGCACTTTGGCCGGATCGAACCCACGGCCGAGGACATTTCGCGGGTGCTCGCAGGGGCGCGCAGCCTGTTCGTGTTCCGCAACCTCGATCCCCGGTTCTGGGACGGCACGGCGCCGCTGATCGAACAGCACCGGCCGGTGACGCTGTGGGAGATCGGGCTCGATGCCTGCCTGCCGGAAAACCGCGCGCAGATCGAGGCGACGGCGCGGCGTGTGCATGCGCTGTCGATCAACCTCGAGGAAGCGGGGCTCATCTACGGCACCGGGGACGAGGCCGAGCTCATCGGCCGGCTGCGGGCGATCGGCATGCCGGTAGTGTTCCTGCGGGCCGGCTCGCGCGGCAGCTTCGTCATTACCGCGGAAGGCGTCCGCTTCGTGCCCAGCCTTGCCGTGGAGCCGGTGGACGTCACCGGCGGCGGCAACGCGTTCGGCGGGGCGGCGCTGGTGGGACTCGCCGAGGGCCACGACCCGGTGCGCGCGGCGGCCATGGGTACGGCAGCGGCGGCGCTCACCATCCTGCAGCATGGGCCGCCCGAGGCCGGTGCCGCCGATACTCGCGCGCGGGCCCGCCGGCTCGTCGGCGACCTGTTGACCACGCTGGAGCAGACAGCATGAAGAAGATCCTGATCGATACCGACCCGGGCATGGACGATACCCTGGCGATCATCCTGGCGTTGAAGTCGAAGGCGGTGGAGCTGCTCGGCGTCTCGTCGGTGGCCGGCAACTACCCCATCGAGGTCACGACCAAGAACGCGCTCAAGACGCTGGAGCTGATGCAGCGCACCGACATTCCGGTAGCGCGCGGCATGGGCAAGCCGCTGGCGCGGCCGCTCGCCAAGGACCCGTTCTCGCACGGTTCGGACGGGCAGGCGGAGACGCACCTGCCGGAGCCGGCGACCAAGCCGAGCGGCAAGCACGGCGTCGACCAGATCATCGACACGGTGCGGACCAACCCGGGCGAGGTGACGGTGATCACGCTGGGGCCTCTGACCAACCTCGCCATGGCCTTCATGAAGGAGCCGGACATCGTTCCGCTGGTGAAGGAAGTGGTGGCGATCGCCGGCTCGTTCGGGCTCAACAAGTACGCTTTCGCCAACGCTACCGGCGACACGCCGCAGAGCGAGTGGAACGTGTTCGTCGACCCCGAGGCGGCGAAACTGGTGTTCGAATCCGGCGCCAAGGTGCGGGCGGTGGGGCTCGACGTCGCGACCCACTTCGACATCAACTTCACCGAGGAGCAGCTGGCGACGCTGAAGGGCTCGCCGAAGCCCGAGGCCAACATTGTCGAGAAGATGGTGCGCTTCGTGCAGGGGCGCGGGTTCGAATCCTACTGCGTGCTGATCGACTCGATGGCGGTGGCCGCGGTGATCGACGAAAGCCTGATCGGCACGACCAAGGCCCGCGTCGGGGTCGAGACCAAGGGCGAGCTGACGCTGGGCCAGACGGTGGCGGATTTCCGCCACCACCACGGCTGGGCCCACCTGCCGGAAATCGACGTCGCCTCGAGCGCCGATTACCGGCGGTTCCTGGACCTCGTGATGACGCTGGTGCTGGAGTAACCGATGGACCGCGCGACCGAAGAAAAGATCTACGCCGGCGTGCTCGGCAAGATCCTCGGCGTCTACCACGGCCGGCCGGTGGAAGGCTGGTCGTACGAGCGGATCATGGAGACGCATGGCGAGGTCGACTACTTCGTCAACGGCAAGATGAACCTGCCGATCATGCTGCCGGACGACGACATCTCCGGCACCTTCGCCTTCTTCCGGGCGCTCGAGGACAATGGCTATCCCCGGCACCTCGAGCCGCAGACGGTGGGCAAGACCTGGCTCAACTACATCATCGAGGAAAAGACCATCCTGTGGTGGGGCGGGCTCGGCCGCTCGACCGAGCACACGGCCTATCTCCACCTCAAGAACGGCATCAAGGCGCCGCTCACCGGCTCCCACATGCTGAACGGGCCGTGGATTCCCGCCCAGATCGGGGCGCAGATCTTCATGGATGCGTTCGCCATGGCGAACCCCGGCGATCCGGATCGCGCGGCACAGATGGTGCGCGCGGCCGCTTCGGTGAGCCATGACGGCATCGCGCTCGATGCGGCGGTGCTGCTGGGCACGATGGAGGCGATGGCGTTCTCGGAGCGCAATGTCGATACGCTGCTCGACGCGGGCCTCAAATATGTGACGGACAACCACCTGCTGAACGTGGTCGACCAGTTGCGCAACCAGTGTGCGAAGACGGACGACTGGCACCGGGTGCGGGCCTGGATCGCGGGCCATCACGGCTACGACCACTATGACGGGCCGTGTCACATGATCCCCAACCACGCCATCGTGCTGATGGCCTTCCTGATGGCCGGCGACGATTTCGGCCGCTCGCTGAAGATCGCCACGACGGCGGGCTGGGACACCGACTGCAATGCGGGCAATGTCGGCTGCCTCAACGGCATCCGGCTGGGGCTCGCGGCGCTCGACAAGGGCCCCGACCTGCGCGGGCCGGTCAGCGACTTCATGTACGTGGTGACGGCGGACGGCGCGGCGGGCATCACCGACGCGGTGCAGCAGACACGCGGCATCGTCAAGGCGGTGAACGCGCTCAACGACCAGCCGGCGGCGGCCGCGCGGCCGAGATACGGCTTCGACTATCCGGGCTCGACGCAGGGCTTTGCGCTATGCCCGCGCCATGTCGGCCGGCAGGGTGCGCTCCGGATCGGCAATGACGGCTCGGGGCTGGAGGTGGAGCTGAGCGGGCTGTCGCTGGGCGTCACCGGGGCCGTGTCGACGCCGGTGTTCGTCGAGCCGTTCGCGGCGCAATCGAGCTTTGCCATGGTGGCGAGCCCGACGCTCTACCCGGGGCAGACGGTGGGGGCCGCCGTGGAGCGCCCGGCGGGCGTCAAGGCGCGGCTTTATGCGCTGCTCTACGATCGCGACGATGCCATCCAGCGGATCGAGGGCGAGTGGTCGGAGGCGGGCGAACTCAGCTGGACCGTGCCCGATACCAACGGGCTGCCGCTCTACCGACTGGGGATCGAGTTCGGCTCGGACACGCGTTTCGACGGGAAGGTGACGGTGAGGTCGGTCGACTGGTCCGGCGCACCGGCCGCCTACGAGATCAAGGGCATGCTGATCAAGTCGATCTGGAACCTGACGCCGTTCTGGACGCGCGCCTGGGTCAGCTCGGCGAAGCACTTCGCGCCCGACTTCAAGTACACGCTCTGCTTCTCGCACCCCAGCGAGAACGGGGTTGCCACGACCGGCAGCCGCGACTGGGACGACTACTCCGTCGCGAGCTCGCTCGACTATTCGATCAACGATGGCGGCGGGCTCGTGGCCCGGGCGCGCGGACATCGGCGCTATTATGCCGGGATGCTGAAGGGTCGCGAGGCGCTGATCATAAGGCGTTATGACGATGAGGTGACGGTGCTTTCGCGCGTGCCCGTCGCGCTGGGCGCCGAGGGCAAGCGCGACCTGCAGCTGACGGTGGCGGGCGACCGGCTGAGCTTCGTGGTGGACGGCAAGCCGGCCGGGGAAGCGCGGGATACGACCTTTACCAGCGGCAGTGCCGGCTTCATCGTCGAAAAGGGGACCATCGTCGCCGATGGCTTCCTCGTCCACGCCGTGCAGGAAGGTTGAACCATGTCCCGCGATGAGGTGGCGCGCCGCGCCGCGCTGCAGCAGGTCCACGAGCGCTATGCGTACTGGAACAACGTTCCGCACCGGGGGCTGACCGTCGAAGGCCGTCCGGCGATGACCCGGATCGACCCCGACAAGGTCGGTGACTTCGTGCTGGTGACGGTGCGCGATCCCCTGATCGCCTATGCCGGCGACCCTACGGCGCACATCGGCAAGTATCTCGAGGGTGCGGAGGTGATCGGGGAATCCGGCATGTTCACCTCGATCACCGGGACGTACCAGGGCACGAAGATCACGGTGGTGTCGGGCGGCAGCGGGTCTTCCGAGGCCGAGCTGCTGCTCTACGATTTCATGGAGTTCTCGAAGGCCCACACCTATCTGCGCGTCGGCGGCTCGGGCGGTATCGGCACGGACGTGAAGCCGGGCGACATCGTGGTGTCCTCGGGCGTGGTGCGCGAGGAGGGGATGACGCGGGCCTATATCGACCGCGCCTTCCCGGCGACCAGCCACTACGAGGTGGTGGCGGCGATGGCGCAGGCGGCGGACGAGCTCGGCGCCAGCTACCATGTGGGCGTGACGCTGTCGGTCGACAGCGACTTCGCCGGTGTCGGGCGGCCGGGCGTGGGCGGCTACCTGCAGCCCTGGAACATCGAGATGCTCGCCACCTACAACCGGGCCGGCGTGCTCAACGGCGACCGCGAGTCGGCCGCCGTGGTGACGCTTGCGGCGCTCTACGGCTTCCGCGGCGGCTCGGTCTGCTCGGTGGCCGACAATGTCATCACCAATGCCGAATTCGAGCACGGGGCCGGGCACGCCAAGGCCATCGACGTGGCGCTCAAGGGCTGCGCGCTGCTCGACCGGATGGACAAGAAGCGGGCGGCGAGCGGAAAGAAGTACTGGCTGCCCTCGATGGGGCTCTAGGCCCAAGGCAGCGTCAGGCGCTCAGGCCGGGCGGGCCTTGGCCACGCTGCGTCGGGGTATCAGCTCGACGCCGACCTTGAAGTGGCGCACGGCCCGGGTCGGTTCGGCGATGCGGTCGAGCAGCAGGGTGAGCGCCACGGCGGCCATTTCGGAGACCGGCTGGCGGACGGTGGTGAGTTCGGGCTCGACGATCGAGGCCCAGGGGATATCGTCGAAGCCGACGACGGAGAGTTCGTCCGGCACGGCGATGCCCAGCTGCCGGGCGGCCCGCAGCACGCCGACGGCGATCAGGTCGTTGCCGCACATCACGGCCGTCACGTCGCGCCGCCCCAGGGCGGCGAGGATCTGGTCGGGCAGGTCGATGGCGAAGGGGGCCTTCTCTTCCCAGCCGATGCCGGCCTTGCCGTCGAGCGCGGCGATGAAGCCGAGGCGGCGGTCGTCCTTGGTGTCGAGCACGCTGGCCGCGGTCAGCATGCCGACGCGGCGGTGGCCCATCTGCAGCAGGTGTTCGGCCAGCAGCTGGCCGCCCTCGTAGTCCTTGGTGGTGACGTTGTCGATGTTGAGGCTGGGCGTGCCGATGGTGACGATGGGCACGGTGAAATCCGAGCTCGTCACCTCTTCCTGCACCGTGGTCTGGCACCAGAGGATGCCGGCGACGCCGTGCTGCTCCAGCCGGCGGATGCCCGGCACTTCCTCCTCCACCTGGCCGGCGGTATCGACCAGCACGACGGTATAGCCAGCCTGCCGCGCGGCGCGCTCGAAGCTTTGCGCCAGCGCCGGATAATAGGGGTTGTTGAGGTCGGGGACGACGAGGCCGAGGGTCATGGTGCGGCCGGTGCGCACTGCCTGGGCGGAGCGGTTGGGGCGGTAGCCGAGCCGGTTGGCGACCTCGCGGACGCGCGCCCGCACCTCGTCGCCGATGGTGCCGCCACCGTTGAGGGCGTAGGATACCGCTGCGATGGAGACCCCCGCCTCCCGCGCTACGTCGCGGATCGTCGCCGTCTTCCTCATCCTCGGCGGGCGCCCCATTTCCAGCCCTCGCCAGTCCTAGATACGTTCGCCAGCCTTGTCGAACAGGAAAAGCCACTCCGCCTCGGGAGCGAAACGCAGGGTCTCGCCCGGCTTGAGGCCGCTGAGACGGCGCTGCTCCAGGGTGACGGACGCGCCGCCCTCGGTCTCGACATAGACATAGGAAACGCTGCCCAGCTGTTCGACCACGCGCACGGTGCCGGCGATGGTGCCGGTGGCGGCGATCCCGGTATGCTCGGGGCGGAAGCCGAGCGTAACCGCGTCGCCGGGCCCGGCCGCGTCGTGGCGCAACGCGACCTCGAAGCTCGCGGCGCCGAGCGAGGGAGCGGTGACGGTCGCCTTGTTGCCGGTGACCGACTGCACGGTGGCGGGCACGAAATTCATCTTGGGGGAGCCGATGAAGCCGGCAACGAACAGGTTGTCCGGGTTCTCGTAGAGGTCGATGGGGCGGCCGACCTGCTCGATGCGGCCGGCGCGCAGCACCACGATCTTGTCGGCCAGCGTCATCGCCTCGACCTGATCGTGGGTGACGTAGATCATGGTGGCGCCGAGCCGCTGGTGGAGCGCGGCGATCTCGAGCCGCATCTGCACGCGCAGCTCGGCATCGAGGTTGGAAAGCGGCTCGTCGAAGAGGAAGATCTTGGGGCTCTTGACGATGGCGCGGCCGATGGCCACCCGCTGGCGCTGCCCGCCCGACAGGGCCTTGGGCTTGCGCTTGAGATAGGGCTCGAGCTGCAGGATTTTCGCCGCCTCGAGCACCCGCTGGTGTCGCTCGGGTTTGGGGACATGCGCGATCTTGAGGCCGAAGCCGATATTGTCCTCGACGGTCATGTGCGGATAGAGCGCGTAGGACTGGAACACCATGGCGACGCCGCGATCGAGCGGCAGCATGCCGGTGACGTCGCGACCATCTATGGCGATGTTGCCCGAGGTGATGTTCTCGAGCCCCGCCAGCATGCGCAGCAAGGTGGATTTGCCGCAGCCCGAGGGGCCGACGAAGACGACGAACTCGCCATGCTCGACGTCGAGATCGACCGACTTGATGACTTCGGTTTCGCCAAAGCTCTTGCGGACGGAGCGAAGGGTAAGGCCGGCCATGGTCAGTTCCCAATGCGGCGGACGGTGAGGCCGAGGGCCGGCACGGTGCCGCCTTCGATGAGGAAGCCGGCGCCACCCGAAGCGTAGCTCGCGTCGCGCGCCTCGACGACCGGCTTGCCGTCGACCGCGAGGGCGATGCGGTCGCCGATTGCGGTGACCTCGAAGAGCTGCCGGCTGTTGGGCTCGAAATCGAAGGGCACGGAGGCGAGGACCTCCAGTTCCGCATCGCGGCGGCGGACGATCGAGGCTTTGCCGTCATGGACGACGCCGGCGTAGTAGCGGCGATGGCCGCGGGCGCGGACGACGAGGCCGACCATTTCGTGCAGCTCGATCACCAGCTCGGAGGCGATGGCGTAGTCGGTCCAGTCGCGGGTGCCGAAGGTGATGACGCCGTTCCTGTCCGCGTGCGACAGGGTGAAGGTGTTGTAGATGTCGGTCGCCCAGTGCCTGGCCGAAGCGACGAACTGCCTGGTCCAAAAAGTGGTGGTGTCCCACGGGGTGAGCCGCGGCGTCAGCTCCTTCGAGGTGCCGAAAGTCAGGTTCTCGGGCGCGCCCTTCCAGTCGAGCGCAATGAGCGCGATGCGACCCGAGAGCCGGTGGGCGGCGCCGAGCTCGATGCCGAGGCGGTGGATCGGGCGGCCGCCGGTGTCGGGGACCTTCCAGGCGAGGGGGTTGTCGCCCTTCGCGATCTCGGTCCATTCCCCGTCGATGCGGGAGAGCTGATCGGTTTCGTCGAAATAGTGGATGAAGAAGCGGAGCTTCGGGTTGGCTTCGGCGAGCCCGCGCACCGTCGCCATGACGGTCTGCGTGGCGTAGAGGGTCGGGCTGGCGATGACCTCGAAATATGAGGTATCGGAGACGCCGCGCGGCTTGGGGTCGATGAAGGTCGGCACCGAGACGGCGCCGGTGACGCCGTCGGCGAGGCCTGCAAAGCCGATCTCGAGGCCGTTGCCCTCGCCCGAATTGTTGAGGTTGCCGACGCGGGTGACCGCCTGCCGGCCCCGGTGGAGCGGACAGGGGGCGAAGCCCTGCACGGAGCCGGGGAACTCGAAGGCGAACCGGGTGGCGGGCTCGGCATAGGTTTCGCCCTTGAGACCGGCGGCGCTGCGCAGCACGCGGCGCGTCTCGATCACTGCGTCGGTGACGCACTCGCCGCCATCGGCGCCGACGACATACATCAGGTCTGCGACGGGCCCCCGGAAATCGGGGCCGGTTTCGAGCCCGGCGAGGCCGAGGCGGATGCCGTTGAGGGCGCCGAGGTTGCCGGCATTGCAGTCGGTGTCCCAGCCGGAGGAGACGGCGATCTTCAGGCCCTTCTGGAAGTCGTCGCCGCCGAGGAGGAAGGAGGCGATGAGCAGGGCGTGGTTGGGCACCATCGGGCAGTTGCCCGGATAGCGCTCGTAGCCGTGGTGCTCGCCGAGCCAGGCGCGCACCTTGCGCCAGTCGTCGCCGGCCCTGGCGCACTGCTCGCGCACGTCGGCAATGACGCCGTTGAGCTCGTTGCTCTTCGAGTAGCGGAGGCCGAGGTCGAGCAGCCGGTCGATGTCGGTCTCGTCGTAGGCCGCAGCCTGCATGGCGGCGAGCAGGCACGCCGCCTCGACCGCCACGCCGTCATGGCTCACCGAGCCCGCGGCACGGGCCATCGCCGCAGCGCGGTCGGGATCGCCGGGGTTCACCATGGCCCAGGTGTCGATGAAGATCTCGGCGCCGATCTGCTCGGCCATGCCCTTGCCGTTCATGGCGATGGAACCCGAGGCCGGCGCGGCGATGCCGTTCTTCAAACGCAGGTAGGCGGTGTGTTCGGTCGAGCGGCCGAGCCCGCCCCACCAGAGCACGGTCTTGTCCTCGACGATGTAGTTGAGCCAGGTGTCGCCGATGGCCTTGGCCGAGATGTCGGCGGGGAAGCCGTTATCCTCGAGCGCGCGGTAGAACAGGAAGGTGCCGGAGATGTCGTCGTCCGGCACGATCAGCGGCCAGTTCACCCGGTGGTTCACGTAGTCGCCGACCTCGCCGAAGGTTTCGGTGATGGCCTCGTAGGTCCAGCCTTCGACGGCGCGGCCGAGATAGACGCCGATCAGCTTGCCGAGCACGCCGGCATAGGTCCTCTCGGCGACCGAGGTGAGGGGTGATGGCGAGACGCGGACGTTCATGGGCTATCCTTTGACGGCACCGGAAGTCATGCCGGAGATGAAGAAGCGCTGCAGCAGCAGGAAGAAGACGACGATCGGCGCGACGAGGATGAAGGCCCCGGCCATCAGCGCCCCCTGGTCGGTGGCGTAGGTGCCGTTCATCGACAGGTAGCCGAGCGTCATGGTGATGTTGGAGCGGCCCTTCTGGAAGGTCGAGGTGATGAGGAACTCGTTCCAGGAGTTGAGGAAAACGATGATCGCCACCGTGATCAGGCCGGGCCGCATCAGGGGCAGGATGACGTGCCAGAAGGTCTGGAGCGGGTTGGCGCCATCCATGAAGGCGGCATCGTCCACATCCTGCGGGATCGACAGCACATAGGCGCGCAGCAGGAAGATCGAGATCGGCAGGTTGATGGCTGCGAGGATCAGCGAGGTGGCGACGAAGTTCCCGACGATGCCGAGCTTGGCGTAGACGAAATAGAGCGGGAACAGGAAGAGCTGGATCGGCACCGTGGTGGCGCAGAGGAAATAGACGGTGATCAGCTGCCAGCTTCGGATCTTGCGCCGCGCCAGCGCGAAGGCGGCGAGCGAGGCGCAGACCAGGGTGACCAGCGTCGTGGTGCCGCTGAGGAGCAGCGAATTGACGATGCCGATGGAGAACTTGCCGCCGTTCCAGGCGCGGGCGAAGTTGTCGAGGCTGAGGCTGGCGGGCAGGCTCAGCGGGTTGGCCACGATATCGGCATGCGGCTTGAAGGCGTTGAGGGCAACGAGCCCGAGCGGCAGCAGCGCGACCAGCACGGCGCCGATCAGGAAGGCGTTGGCGAGGGTGCGGGAAAGGGGGCTGGCGGTGGTCTGCATGTCAGGCCTCGAGGCTCGCGCGGCTCATCCGCACATAGACGATGGAGGCAAGAAGCCCGAAGAAGCTCATCACCAGCGCCACCGCCGCCGCCTTGCCGACCTGGAAGCTGGTGAAGGCGAACTTGTAGGCGTAGGTCGAGAGCATCTCGGTCGCCCGCGCCGGCCCGCCCTGGGTGATGAGGTAGATGTAGTCGAAGGTGAGGAAGGAGAAGATCGTCACCAGCACCAGCATCAGCCCCAGCGTGGGCAGGATGTTGGGCAGGGTGACGTTCCAGAACACCTGCCAGCCATTGGCGCCTTCGAGGAACGCCGCCTCGAGCTGCTCCTCCGGCGTCTGCCGCATGGCGGCGAAGAAGACGACGGTGAGGTAGCCCCAGAAGTGCCAGATATCGACGGCAGCGACGGCGTAGAGGGCGGTCGAGGGATCGGTCAGCGGGCTCGAGAGCGGCACGAAGTTCTTCGACACGAAGCCGAGCAGGCCCGAGACGGGCGAGAGGATGATGTTCTGCCAGATCACCGCATTGGCGACGGGGGCCAGCACGTAGGGCAGGAGGAAGATCACCTGGTAGACCGCACCCGACTTCTGCCGCCGCATCAGCAGCGAGGCGGCGAGGAGCGCGATGGCCATGGGGATGGTCAGGAAGATCAGCGCCCACTGGATGTTGTTGGTGATCGCCGCCCAGAAGACGTTGTCGGCAACCAGCGCCTCGAAATTGGCGAGGCCGACGAAGGCGGGCGCCGAAACGCCGTCCCAGCGGGTGAGCGAGGCGCCGAAGGTGAGCAGGGCCGGCAGCAGCACGATGGCGATGCTGAGCAGCAGCGCCGGCAGCACGAACAGCGTGTGATAGGTTTTCTGCGACAGCTGCTTCAACGCGCGACGCCCTCCGTATCGGATTAGTGAAACGTTTAATTCAGCCGTGTCAAGCGTCGTTTTGGCGGATGCGAACACGCTTGTGCGGCGCGATAATGGAGGGCGGTGCGGCGGCGGACCGGGGGCGTGCCCGCCGGGTCTGCCCGCCCCGCAGCTTGCGGCAACGCGCCGGCAATGCGAACGGCCCTTAAGGGGCGAGGCGTTACCGCACGGTGTAACCGCCGTCGATCACCACCACTTCGCCGGTGACGTAGCGGGAGGCATCGGAGCAGAGGTAAAGGGCGGCGGCGCCAATGTCCTCGGGCGTGCCGACCATGGGGAGCGGCGTCATGGAGCGCCACACCGGGGCCCAGTCGGGGTTGGCGAAGCCGCCGGCGGTCATGTCGGTGTCGATGTAGCCGGGGGCGATGGCGTTGGCGCGGATGCCTTGTCCCGCATAGTCGCTGGCAAGGCTCTTGGTCAGCATATGCACGGCGGCCTTGGAGGCGTTGTAGGCGGCCTGCGGCTGCGGGATGTTGGAGATGTAGCCCGAGATCGAGCCGATGTTGAGGATCACCCCGTGCTGCTGGCGGAGCATGGGCCCGAGCGCTGCCTGGCAGGCGCGGAACACCGAATCCACGTTGATGCCCATCAGCCGCCGGTACTGGGCATCGGTGAAGCTGTGGGTCTCGCCGTGCTGGGCGACGCCGGCATTGTTGACGAGGATGTCGAGCCGCCCCGTGATCGCGGTCGCGTCGGCGACGAGCCTGGCCGGGGCGGCGGGGTCCTCCATGTCGGCCTGGAGGTAGTCGACCTTGTGCCCGGCGGCCCGCAGTTCCGCCATCACCTCGGGCCTGGGGACGCGGGAGGACAGCACGACATGGGCGCCGGCCTCCGCCAGTGCCCGGGCGATGCCGAGGCCGATGCCGCGGGTGGCGCCGGTGACGAGCGCGACTTTTCCGTCGAGCCGAAACAGATCCAGTATCATCGTTCTCTCCCTCGATTGGTTCAGGCGGCGCGATCGAGCCCCAGGATGAAGTCGGCGCAGCGATCGCCGAGCATCATGGCCGGGGCCGTGGTGTTGCCGGCATTGATGTTGGGCACGGCGGACAGGTCGGAGACCCGCAGGTTGTCGACGCCGCGCACCCTGAGGCGCGCGTCGAGCACTGCCATCGGATCGCCATCGGCGCCCATGCGGGCGGTGCTGGCGGGATGGTAGTTGGTCTTCACGAAGCGGCGGCAGTGCTCGGCCATGACCTCGTCGGACAGGTCCGGCCCGGCCGGGGCGATCACCTTCTCGACGCGCTTGCCGAGCGGGCCGCTGAGCAGCACGTCGCGGAAGAAGCGCTGGCCGGCGATCATGATCCGCATGTCCTCGGGATGCTGCAGCAGATGCGGCGAGACCAGCGGCATCGCCATGGGATCGGCGGAGCGCAACTGGACATAGCCGCGCGACTTCGGCTTCACCAGCACGGTGGTGATGGTGACGCCGTAGGTGTCGTCGAACACCTTCAGCAGGTCGCGGTCGAGATAGACGATGGGCACGCAGAAGGCCTGGATGGAAGGCGGCGCGTCACGGTCGACCGGGTTGATGAAGGCGCCGGCCTCGAAGCCCGACGAGAGGATCGGGCCGTTGCCGAACAGCTTGAAGTTGAGGCCGTTCTTCAGCATGCGCCAGCCGACGCCCTGCCGGAAGTAGCCGTAGGGACCGTTGGCGACGGAGATCACCGGGACCTCGGGGTGGTCGATGAGGTTCTGCCCCACGCCGGGAAGATCGACCAGCGTCTCGATGCCATGCTGCCGCAGGTGGTCGGCCGGGCCCAGCCCGGACAGCATCAGCAGCTTGGGCGTCACGAGGGCGCCGGAGCTGAGGACGATGTCGCCCCTCGAGCGGACCGTGTGCTGGGCGTCGCGATCGTCGCGGTAGGTGACGCTGACCGCCCGGCCGTTCTCGAGGTTGATGCGGGTGACGCGGGCACGGAGCCGGACGGTGAGGCGCGGATCGCCCTGCAGCGGCTCCACATAGGCGTAGGCGGCGCTTGAGCGCTTACCCCGGCGGTTCATGAACTGGTAGAAGCCGACGCCGCGCTGCGTCGGGCCGTTGAAATCGGTGGTGAAGGGCTCGCCCTTTTCCTGCACGGTCTGCACGAACCAGCGCGATACGTCGTCGATGTGGCCGGGGTCGGAGACCAGCAGCGGGCCGTCGCTGCCGTGCAGCTCGTTGCTCAGCCGGTTATTGCCCTCGATGCGGCGGAAGTGCCCCAGCACCGTGCCCCAGTCCCAGCGCGCGCCGTCATTGTTGCCGCGCAGGACCTCGTCCCACTCGTCGTAGTCCGACGGCCGGCCCCGCATGTAGACCTGGGCGTTCACGGAGGTGCCGCCGCCAAGCACGTTGCCCTGCGGGATGTCGTGCACGCGGCCGTTGAGGTGCTGCTGCGGCACCGTCTGATGATAGGTCATGTATTTTGACCCATTGATCAGCTTGAAGATGCCGGGCGGCATGTCGAGCAGTGGATGATGGTGGGAGTATCCCGCCTCGAGCAGCAGGACCTTTCGGTCACCGTCGGTCACCAGCCGCGCCGCCGCCACGCATCCCGAAGCGCCACCGCCGATGACGATGTGATCAAACTCTTCCTGCACTTCCCCTGTCCCCCTGGCCCAATCGTCGGCGCTTTCGACCCAGAACAATCGAGACGCAACGTCGCGGGATGAACTGTGTCGATACCGCCCGCAGTCCTCCGCGCATTGCGCGCTATTGCAGCGCACCGGACCGGCAACTGGCAAGCACCAGAAATACATTCGGAATCAACGTTGACGATCCCGGAGCGTGCGTGCTTACACTAACATGTCAGTAGAGCGCTGGCTGGCGGGAGGCCGGCCAGCGCACCTCGCGGCGCATCGCGGGGGACGGAGGGAGGACGACTGTCTGGCTGCCGTCGCGCGGCCGTTCGGGCGTCGATCAAGGATCGGAGTCGCCCATGACGCAGTCGATCCCGGTGAGCCTGCAGGGGATTTCAAAGTCCTTCGCCGGCATATCCGTATTGAGGGATGTCGACTTCGACGTCCGGGCCGGCGAGGTGCATGCGTTGCTCGGCGAGAACGGCGCGGGCAAGTCCACCCTGATCAAGATCATCGCCGGCGTGCACGCCCCCGACGGCGGCACGATCCGGCTGGGCGACCAGAGCCATTCGGCGCTGAGCCCCAAGGAGGCGCGACAGGGCGGCATCGCCACGGTGTACCAGGAACTGCTGCTGTTCCCAGAGCTGACGGTGGCCGAGAACGTGTTCCTCGGCAACGCTCCGCGCCGCCGGTACGGCACGCTGCATTGGACGCAGATGCGGCGCCGCGCCCGGCAACTGCTCGACGCGCTCGACAGCCCCGACCTCGATGTCGACGCCAAGGTCGGCACGCTTTCGGTGGCCAATCGCCAGCGGGTGGAGATCGCCAAGGCGTTGAGCCAGGATGCCCGCGTGCTGATCATGGACGAGCCGACGGCGGCGCTGGCCGATGCCGATATCCAGCGGCTGATTGCGGTGGTGAAGCGGCTGCGCGAGCGCGGCGTCGGCATCATCTATGTCAGCCACAAGCTGCCCGAAATCTTCGAGCTGGCCGATCGCGTCACCGTGCTGCGCGACGGGGCGCTGATCGGTACCAAGGATATCGGCGAGGTCACGGAGCAGTCGCTGGTCGCCATGATGGTCGGCCGCGAGATCGACCACCTGTTCCCGCGCGGCAAGCCGAAGATCGGCGAGGTGCTGCTCCGGGTCGAGGGGCTGAGCCACGGCCGGCGGGTGCGGGACATTTCGTTCGAGCTCAGGCGCGGCGAGATCCTGGGGCTCGCGGGGCTGGTGGGCGCCGGCCGCACGGAGCTGGCGCTGACGCTGTTCGGGATCACCCCGGCTACGGCCGGGCGCATCCAGCTCGACGGCAAGGCGGTGACGATCGCGTCGCCCAAGCAGGCCCGCAACCTCGGCATCGCCTACGTGCCCGAGGACCGGGGACTGCAGGGTCTGGTGCGGCCGATGAGCATTGCGCAGAACAACTCGATGGCGTCGCTGCACAACGTGGCGCGCGGCATCTTCATCGACGTCGGCGCCGAGCTCAGGCGGGCGGCGGATGCCATCGCCAAGCTGGGCGTGCGAGCGCGCGGGCCGGAACAGATCGTCGGCCAGCTCTCGGGCGGCAACCAGCAGAAGGTGGTGCTCGGCAAGTGGCTGGAAACGGCGCCGCGCATCCTGATCATGGACGAGCCGACGCGCGGCATCGACGTGGGCGCCAAGGCCGAGATCCATGCGCTGATGAGCCGGCTGGCCGGCGATGGCATGGCCATCCTGATGATCTCGAGCGAGCTGCCGGAAATCCTGGGGATGAGCGACCGCATCCTGGTGATGCATGGCGGCCGGCTGACGGCAACGATCGACCGGGCCGACGCCACGGCCGAGACGGTGGGCGCCGCCATGACGCAGGCCTCGCTGGCGGAGGACGCGGCATGACGATCGAGGCCGCTGCCCCGCCGTTCCGCCCGCATCGGAGCGCGCTCGCGCGCTTCGTTTCCGGCTACGGCCAGGAGATCGTCATCGCCTGCGCCATCCTGGTGCTGTTCGCTGTGGTGTCGTCGATCAACCCGCGCTTCCTCGGCGCCAACAACCTCAACACCATCATCTCGGGCAACGCCTATATCGCGGTGGCGGCGATCGGCATGTCGATGATCATCATCACGGGGCATATCGACGTATCAGTGGGAGCGCTGATCGGGGTGCTCGCGACGGTGTCCGGTACCATCGCGGTTTCGGGCGCCCCGGTGTGGGTGGCGTGGACCGCGCCCATCCTCGTCGGGGTAGCGGTGAACTTCGTCGTCGGGATGCTGGTCGCCTACGGGCGGATACCGTCGATCGTCGTGACGCTGGGGATGCTGTCGATCCTACGCGGCGGGCTGGTTTCGGTCACCGGCGGCGCGTGGATCAACAACCTGCCGCCGGAGTTCCTGCTGGCGCAGCAGCGGCTCCTCGGCGTGCCGGTGCCGGTCTGGTTCATGATCGTGCTGACGATCGGCGCCTTCGTGTGGATGCGCTATTCCGCCTTCGGGCGCTCGCTCTACGCCATCGGCGGCAATGCCGAGGCGGCGCGGGCGGCCGGCATTCCCATCGAGCGCCGCACGGTCCAGGTGTTCATGATCCACGGGGCGTTTGCGGGGCTGGCAACGATCCTGTTTGCGACGCAGCTCAAGATCATCCAGTCGACGGTGCCGCCCAACCTCGAGCTGACCATCATCACGGCGGCGGTGATCGGGGGCGTGTCGATCCTCGGCGGCACCGGCACGGTGATCGGTTCGACGCTGGCGGCGATCCTGTTCTCGGCCATCGGCTCGGCGCTGATCTTCATCAACGTCTCGGCCTACTGGCTGCGCGCCGTGATCGGCGTGCTGATCCTCGCCACCGTGCTGGTCGACATGATCCGGCGCAACCGCGAGCTGCGGGGCGCGCGATGACGCTTTCGAGGCTGATCCGGCACGAGACCGTGCTCGCCGTTTTCGTGGTCGTGGCGCTGGTGGTGCTCGCGGCGCAATCGGACAAGTTCTTCACGCTCGACAACCTGCTCAACCAAGGCCGGCTGATGACCGAGGTCGGGCTGATCGCGGTGATCATGACTTTCGTCATCGTCACCGGCGGCATCGACCTGTCGGTGGGCTCGATCCTCGGCATGTCGGCGATCCTGCTCGGGGTGCTGTGGAAGAATGTGGGGCTGCCGCTGGAGCTCGCCATCGCCCTGACGCTGCTCATCGGCGCGGCTGCGGGGTTCCTCAACGGGCTGATCATCACCCGTTTCCGGGTGCCGCCGCTGATCGCCACGCTGGGCACGCTGGCGCTCTATCGCGGCATCGCCGAGGGCGTGTCGGAGGCGCGGTCGGTGCGCGGCTACCCCGACTGGTTCTATGTACTGGGGCAGGGGCAGGTGCTGGGCGTGCCGACGCAGCTGTGGCTGTTCCTCGTCGTCACCGTTCTCGCTGCGGTCGTGCTGGGCATGACGACCTGGGGGCGGGCTACCTATGCCATCGGCTCCAACGAGACGGCGGCCCGCTTCTCGGGGCTGCGCGTCGACTGGGTGAAGATGGCGATCTACGCCGCCGCGGGCTGCGCGGCGGCGCTGGCCGCGGTGATCTTCGTTTCGCGCGTTTCGACGACGCGCTCGGACATGGGTACGGGCATCGAGCTCGACGCCATTACCGCAGTGGTGCTGGGAGGCACGTCGATCTTCGGCGGGCGGGGCACCATCGTCGGCACCGTGCTTGGATTGATCCTGATCCAGGCGCTGAAGAACGGCCTGTCGCTGGCCGGAGTGAAAAGCGACGGAACCATCGTGCTGATCGGCGCCGTGCTGATCCT
>JAEYTN010000183.1 GCA_023433985.1 Pseudomonadota bacterium
TCGACGTCTCGAAGTGGTCCCCCGAATACGTCCGGTCGATCGCCGGGACCGAGACCTTCGACACCGTCGGCCACTGCAACTCGATCACGCCGACCGACTACAAGGGCCGGCTGACCTTCTGGTACCAAGGCATCTTCGAGGCCGACCCGCAGGTCATGCGGGACAACTATCGCGACTTCTTCGCGGCGTTCCGCGCCACCTATCCCAACATCGAGCTCAGCAGGGCATCACCTACAACGAGCTGCTCGACAAGTTCCGCACCGCCCTGCTCGGCAACGCCGCGCCGATGGTGGTCCGCCTGCAGATTCTCGGCGGCGTCGAGTTCGCGGCCAAGGGCTACCTCGAGCCGATCGGGCCCGAGTATGCCGGCTTCAAGACCGAGGACTTCTGGCCGGGCGCCCTCAAGTCGGTCACCTATGAAGGCCAGACCTACGGCCTGCCGACCAACAACGAGACCATGGCGTTCATTTGGAATGCCGACATCTTCGAGAAGGCTGGCCTCGACCCCGAGAGCCCGCCGGCGACCTGGGATGACGTCGTCGCCTATTCCAAGCAGATCCACGACAAGCTCGGCATCGCCGGCTACGGCCTCGTGGCCAAGCAGAACGCCGGCAACACCCCGTTCCGCTTCATGCCGCAGCTGTGGGCCTACGGCGGTGGCGCGCTCGACGAAGCCTCGGAGAACCCGAGCTACAAGGATGTCTGGCTGAACAACGAAGGCTCGAAGGCCGCTCTGCAGGCTGCGTACCAGATGTACGCGGTCGACAAGTCGGTCCCGACTTCGGCGCTCACCAACACCCAGGCCGAGAACCAGGCCCCGTTCATCGCCGGCCAGCTGGCCATGATGATCGCCCACCCGTCCGAATATGCCCGCATGACCGACCTCGCCTCCAAGGCGACCGGTGCGGACAAGGAAGTGGCGGACGCAGTGGTCGCCAACATGCGCTACGGCCTCCTGCCGACCGGTCCGGACGGCAAGCGCGCCGTGGTGTTCGGTGGCTCCAACATCCACGTCGTGAAGCCCGAGTTCGTCGAGGGCGGCCAGGTGGACGAGCAGGCCGTCAAGGCGCTGATCTGCATGTGGAACAGCCCGGAATGGTCGACCAAGCTCGCCTGGGTCGGCTCCAACCCCGGCAACATCAACGGCTTCCTCACCGACGCGATGAAGGAACGCCTCGACACCATCAAGTTCCTCGACGTCACTACCTCGATGCTGCCCAACGGTATCCCCTTCCCGGTGATCCCCGAGGCGCCCGAGATCATGAACATCATCGTCCCCGACATGATGCAGAACGCGCTCACCGGCACTATGACGGTCGAGCAGGCCACCGAGGATGCGGCCCAGAAGGTCGAAGCCATCGTCGGCGGTGGCGGCGGCATCTGATCGCCCCCGCGCACGCAATGAATAAGGACCGGCGGCCTCGCGCCGCCGGTCTCTCCTTCTCCATCAGCAGGGGCTGCAAGCCGTGAGCACCGCGCAGGGTCAAGCCATTCTACGGGACGAGCCCGAAACCAAGCGTGTCGGCATCGGCCAGCGCTTCTGGAACAGCCGTTTCGACTACCTCTACGTCGCCCCGGCCATCGTGGTCATGCTGATCGTGATCGCCTACCCGATCTACTACACGATCGAGCTGAGCTTCTTTGACACCCCGGCCAGCCTTTCGCTCGCCAACAAGCGGTTCAACGGCCTCGACAACTACGCCACCATCATCAACAGCCCCATCTTCTGGAAGGTGACCTGGCAGACCGTGATCTGGACGGTGCTGTCCACCATCTTCGCATTCGCCCTCGGCCTGTTTGCCGCGCTGGCGCTGCACCGCGAATTCGCCGGTCGCGCCCTGCTCCGCGGCCTGCTGCTGATCCCGTGGGTGGTGAGCGCTGTCGCCGCCCCCTATGTGTGGAAGTGGCTCTATCACTCCGATTTCGGCGCCATCGGCGCCCTCCTGGTGCAGCTCGGCCTCACCGACCAGCCGATCAACTTCCTCGACAACACCAGCACCTCGCTCTACTCGCTGATCGTCGTGAACGTGTGGAAGGAATTCTCCTTCGCCATGATCATGCTGATGGCCGGCCTGCAGACGGTGCCGGACACCCTGATCCGCGCCGCCCAGGTGGATGGCGCGAGCCCCTGGCAGCGCTTCTGGCACGTGACCTTCCCGCACCTTTCGGGCGTCTCGACCGTCACGATCCTGCTGCTCGTGGTGCAGAACTTCAACTCGTTCATCATTCCCTTCGTCATGACGGGCGGCGGCCCGGTCGGCTCGACCCAGATCTGGATCACCCACATCTACGAGCTCGCCTTCCTCCGCCAGCGCTGGGGCGTGGGCGCCGCCTATGCGGTCCTGCTGTTCCTCATCATGATGACCCTGGGCTACTTCTATGTCCGCGCCTTGACCCGCGGTGACGAAAAGAGGGCTGGCGCATGACCGCAACCGCTGAAGGATCCGTAACGCAGCGCCGCGGTGTCGGCGGCTGGCGCTGGGCGGGCCGCATCTTCTTGGTCTTCCTCGTCGGCTTCACCGTGATGCCGATGATCTGGATGTTCATCACCTCGCTGAAGACCGGGTTTGCCGCCATGCAATACCCGCCTCAGTGGTGGCCGGCCGAACCGACGCTGTCCAACTACTGGCGCCTGATCGATCCGTCGGGCAGCGTGGGTCGCGATTTCCTGCGCTACTTCTGGAACAGCATGTGGGTCTCGGTCCTCACCACCCTCCTGGCGGTGGCGGTGGCGGTGCCCGCTGCCTACGCCTTCTCGCGCTTCCGCTTCCCTGGCCGTAACTTCCTGTTCTTTGCCGTGCTGCTCAGGAACATGTTCCCCGCGGTGGTGTTCCTTGTACCGCTCTTCATCCTGATGCGCGTGCTGGGCCTCGTGAACACCCACGGCTCGCTGGTCCTCACCTACCTGACCTTCGGCCTGCCGCTCGCCATCTGGCTGCTCAAGGGCTTCTACGACAACATCCCGGTCCAGCTGGAGCAGGCCGCTCGCATCGACGGCGCCACCCGCTTCCAGGCCTTCTTCCTCATCGTGATGCCGCTCTCCTCCCCCGGCATCATCGCCACCTCGATCTACAGCTTCATCGGCGCCTGGAACGAGTACATCTACGCCTACACCTTCCTCACCCGGCTCGATCAGATGACGCTGCCGGTCGGCATCCAGCGCTTCTTCTCCGAGAACGCCACCGACTGGCCGGGCCTGATGGCCGCCACCTTCATGATGAGCATCCCCGTCGTGGTGCTGTTCCTCGTCCTGCAACGCTATTTCGTGCGCGCCCTCACCGAAGGCGCCGTGAAGCACTAACCTACGGGAACCCCTATGGCTCAGGTTGTCCTCAAAGACGTGGTCAAGAACTACGGTCCCGTCTACGCCGTGAACCACGTGTCGCTGACCGTCGAGGACGGCGAGTTCGTCGCGCTCGTCGGCCCCTCGGGCTGCGGCAAGACCACGACGCTCAACCTCGTCGCCGGCCTCATCCCGATGTCGGGCGGCAACATCACCATCGGCAGCCGCGACGTTTCCGGCCTCGATCCCAAGGATCGTGACATCGCCATGGTGTTCCAGAACTACGCACTCTACCCGCAGAAGTCGGTCTACAACAACCTCGCCTTCCCCCTGCAGATGCGGAAACTGCCCAAGGC
>JAEYTN010000200.1 GCA_023433985.1 Pseudomonadota bacterium
CACGGTGGAGTTCGCGCCGGGGGTGCGGCCATCGCGCGCCGAAATGCTGGCGATGCGGCGAAAGACCGGGATGGTGTTCCAGAGCTTCCAGCTGTTTCCGCACCTGACGGTGCTCGAAAACGTGATGGAGGGGTTGCTCACGGTGCAGCGCTGGCCGCGCGACAAGGCCAGAGCGCATGCGCACGAACTGCTCGACAAGGTCGGCATGACGACCAAGGCCGATGCATGGCCGGCGAACCTGTCGGGCGGGCAGCAGCAGCGCGTTGCCATCGCGCGGGCGCTGGCGCCGTCGCCGGAAGTGCTGCTCTGCGACGAGCCGACCTCGGCACTCGATCCGGAACTGGCCGCCGAGGTGGTCGAGGTGTTGTCGCAACTGGCCCGCGAGGGGACGACGATGCTGATGGCAACGCACGACCTGCGGCTCGCCTCCACGATTGCGGAACAGGTGGTGTTTCTCGATCGCGGCGAGGTGGTGGAGGCGGGGGCGGCGCGCGACGTGTTCTACGCGCCGCAGCGCGAGCGGACCAAGCAGTTCGTGGCCAGCCTGCTGCGCTAGCGGTAGGATCGAAGCGGGCCGTTTCTCGTTCCAAAGAGGAAAGGAGAACCGCCATGAATACTGCCAACCTGCAACTCGAAGGCCCCTACCTGTCGGTCGCGGCCCTCACGAACCTCCTGGTCAGCAAGGGGGTGTTGTCGCGCGAAGAGATCGACGGGGCATTGCAGAGCGCCGAGCGGACCGCCGTCACCGACTACCGGGCCGACGAATTGCGGCCCGCGCACCGCGATGCCGTCGCATTCCCCGCGCGTTTCCTGCAACTGGCCAACAACTCGGCGGGTGACGGCGCCACGGCGGGCTTCGCGGAACTCGCCAAGCTGGTCGGAAAGCTCAAGGATGACGAGCCACTGCCGCAGCGGGCGGTGGGTGACGAGGATCCGAACTTCAGTCCGATGGATGGTTTCCGAGGCGACCCGGCGGAACCGGTCCCGCGGGAACGCCGTCCAGACATGTCCGGAGCAGAGGGGATCGCCTCGGCGAGAGCGGACGAAGACACGTACGATTGAGGGTCCCAAGCGCCCGGCGGCCGAGTCGGTTTCTGGTTAAAAATCAACGCTCTAAGTTGCAGGTAACACAAGTTATCAACAACCTTTAGTGCACGCGTCCAATAGCGCGTTGGAAGCTTCACCTCCCACAAGGAACAAGGAGGCGAAGGATGCCGAGGCGATCAGTAACCTGGGTCCGACAGCGCGCCGAAAGGGTGGATGTGGGTCGGGCACGACAGGCGATGCTGGCCGTCACTCCCGTGCGAGGCAAGGTTGGGCCTTGGCAGGTCGAGGCTGCCCGGCTTCGTGTGCTGGTCGAGCGACGCCGGGCCGCGGGAGAACCCGTGGATGAGATCACCCGCGCCGCGGCCCAGCTGCTGGCCGAAATCGAGGATGACCGGCGCCTGCTGGAAGAGCAATCCTCTTCGCTGCCGCCAGAGATCGCACGGCACAGCCGCTTCCAGGATGTCGTCCGCGCCCTCGCGACAGCTTCGTCGGCGGTGGCGTCCGTGCTGAAGGAGGAACGAGGCACGAGTGGTGGGGGTTGAAGCCCCGGCGACCGCCAGCCTGGAGGAAAGCGAATGCCAAGGAATGTTCCGAACCCGGGCGACACGATCGTGCCGAGTGCAAGAGCCGAACGTCGGCGGATATTCGCGGACGACAGCTCCGGCATAGCGATCTATCTGGTGGCCGCGGTCGTGGTCGCCGCCGGTGTCCTGCTCGTGGCGGCGCTCGCCTGACGGTCAATCCTGTTCGACGGGCTGCGGGGCAGGGCCCTGCCGCGCCTGATCGCGCAGGAACGCGGTCAGTGGCTGCGGTTTGGGAAGCTTCATGGCCGCTCCCAGCGCCTCGGCCTTCGAACCGTGCGGGCCCGAGATCATGCCGTGTCCATCGTAGACCCCGAACCCGCCATCGTCGCGGGACCGGACCTCCCAGCCATCTACAATTCCAAGCACGATAGACATTGCCGCGTTCTCCTGCTGCATTCATCTAAGCGCAGCAGAGCCGCCCGAAATATGTCGTGGGTTAAGGGCTCCGAGGATATTTCACGGCGAAGGACTCCGCCCGGGCGGGGAGGTGGCGAGGCAGACGCCCAATTGGTCGCAGGCGCGCGCCAGCCAGGGTGAGCGAAAGCTAACGGACACCCGGCAGATTTGCGCCTAAAGGCGGCTGGCTCAGGTTATTCGCGTTTGCGTTACAACGTGCTAGCGATACCTCTCCTACAGAGGGGCCACCATGCAGGATCGCGCCAGTACGGCCGTTCGCAGCACCGCAGTGCACGCGACCATGATCTTTGCCCTGGCCTGCTTTGCCTGCTTCGCCATCATGGTCACCTGGATCCTGATTCAGGCCTACGGCGACAGCATGTCCCGCACCGAAGCAAGGGCGCGCGCCTACTCGCAGGTGGTGGCGGCCAACGCGGCGCTGCTACTCGAAGGTACCCATCAGGCACTGCGCCGCATCGACGCGAGCGTGGGTGACAAGCTCCAGCAACCGCGCGGGGACGTGATCGGCGATCTCAACAGCGCGGTGGAGAACCTGCCGGGCAACGTGCGCGCCTGGCTGATCGACGCCGAGGGTGTGCCGCGGCTCACCAATACCGAACTCAGCCGATCGTTCAGCGTGGGCGACCGGGACTACTTCACCGCGCTCAAGGATGGCGATGACTTCCGCATTTCGCCGCTGATGGTATCGCGCTCGGCCGGCGACCGGGTCTTTGCTATTGCCAAGCGGATCGAGAGAGGCGGACAGTTCGTCGGGGTGGCGGTCATCATCTTCCCGGCGGAGTTCCTCGACCCGCTGCGTCCGGCGCTGGATCTCGGTCCGCAATCCACGGTCAGCCTGATCCGGGACGACGGCCTGCTGGTGACGCGTTCGCCGGTCCCGGAGGAGCCAACGGACCTCAGCGGCTATATCCTTTTCACCGACTACCTCAAGCAGGGGGATGAGGGGCTGTACGATGCGACATCGCCGACGGACGGCGTCGAGCGCGTCGTCGCCTACCGGCGGGTGCCGAACTACCCGCTCGTCGCCATCGCCTCGATCGCGCGGTCGGAGGCGCTGCAATCGTTCTGGGATACGGCGGTGACGCTGGCGCTGTTCGGGGGTCCGGGGTTGATCGGGCTCGGTACTTTCGCGGCCTGGACGGTGCGATCGCAGCGCCAACTCGCGGCGGCGCTCGAGCAGAACCAGGTGCTGTTCCGCGAGATACACCACCGGGTGAAGAACAACCTGCAGCAGGCGCTGGCGCTGGTGAACCTGCAGCCCATCGACCAATCCATCCGGGACGAGATCTCCCGGCGTTTTGCCGCGATGGCGGCTGTGCACGAGCACATGTATCGCTCGGACCAGTACCGTACCGTGCTCGCATCGGCCTTTCTGCCGCGGCTGGTGGAAGGGGTACGGCAGAGCTTTGCGCGACCGGTGGAACTCGTCGTCGACATCGCGCCGGCATTGGTCGATCGGGAGAAGGCGCTGTCGCTGGCCCTGATCGTCAACGAGGTGGTGGGTAACGCCATCAAGCACGCGTTCGCCGACGGCCAGTCGGGCGTCATCTCCGTGCGGCTCGAGCGGGCGGGGGATACTCGCGCCCGGCTCGTCATCGCCGACAATGGCAGCGGCTTCGACCACACCGCCAAGCACCCCGGCCTCGGCAACAAGCTGGTGACGAGCCTGTCGCGGCAGTTGGGCGCCGAGCATTCCTACGAGGCGAAGGGCGGTACGGTGTTCACGCTGGTGCTCGACGTCGAAGGGTTCGATCCCGCGGCTTGATGTGGCGGGTGCGACTGGCGCTCAGCTGTTCGCCAGCGCTTCGCGCAGGCCCAGCCCGTGGGTCGGCCTGAGGTCGAGGTCAGCTTCGATGTGGTCGATGTGGCGGAGCAGCAGGCGGCTGGCTGCCGGCGCATCGCGGCTTTCAAGCGCGGAGAGAATATCGCCGTGCTCGTTGTGGCCGCAACTCGACGCACCGGTGCGTCCGTAGAGCGCGATCACCAGCGACGAGCGGGCCACCAACTCCTCCATGAAGCGGTAGAGGATGGCGTTGCCTGCGACGCTGGCGAGTAGCAGGTGGAAGTCGCCCGAGGCACGGATTTCGGCGCGACGGACACTGGCGCCGCGCTGGTTCATCAGCCGCGACTCTTCGGTCAGGCTATGGCGGAACCTGGCTACGTCGGCAGGGCCGAGGCGGCCGACCGCTTCTGCTGCGAGCGCCGGTTCGATCAGACGCCGCGAGTCGAAGACCTGGCGGGCCTCTTCCGGCGTGGGATTGGCGACGAAGGCGCCCCGGTTGCGCTCTGCCTTCACCAACCCCTCGAAGGAAAGCATCTGGAGCGCTGCGCGAACTACCGTGCGGCTGACATCGAAAAGCGCGCCGACTTCAGCCTCGCTGAGCTTGGTGCCGGGGGCGAGGCGGCGGTCGATGATCGCGTCCCGCAGCTGGTCGCGGATGGCTTGGGCGCGGTCTTCGCCACCGGCGATAGGGACGAAGGGGTTACCGGCAATGCTCATGTTGTTCCCCATGCCCTCAAATCCTAATCGGGAATTGCCATCCTTGGAAGCTGGCAAATGTGCGCATACGAACGCAAGATTGCATACAATTTTTGCGGCGTTTGCGAACACAAGCCCAAGAATTAGGCATATCGCGAAACTGCGCAGGCGATTGGCAGCTTCGCCGCTGCGGGGGAATCTAAGTTAAACAACGGACTAGCCGGCTCTGCTGCGACTTGGCACGGCCGATGCATCGCTATTTCGGCCAACAGGGGTGCGTGCATGACGAAAAGCGGCTGCGATCGAGCTTGCATCGGTGACGAAGCGATACGGTACGACGGTCGCCGTGGATTCGATCAGCCTGAAGGTTCCGGCGGGAACCTATTGCTGCCTGCTCGGACCCTCGGGTTGCGGCAAGACCTCCACTCTCAGGATGATCGCGGGGCACGAGGATGTCTCGGATGGCGACATTCTTCTGGGCGACACCGTGGTCACTCACCTGCCGCCCGTCAGGCGCGGCACGGCGATGATGTTCCAGAGCTACGCGCTGTTTCCGCATCTCGACCTCGTCGACAACGTCGCGTTTTCGCTGCGGATGAAGGGCGTGGGCAAGGAGGAGCGGCGAGCGAAGGCGCTCGAGATGCTCGAGCTGATGCAGATGGATGCCCATGCGACGCGACGGCCGGCGCAGCTTTCGGGCGGGCAGCAGCAGCGCGTGGCGCTGGCGCGCGCGTTGATAACGGACCCCGAAGCGCTGCTGCTCGACGAGCCGCTCTCGGCGCTCGATCCGTTCCTCAAGATCCGGATGCGGGCCGAGCTCAAGAAGCTGCAGACGCAGCTCGGCATCACCTTCGTGCATGTCACCCATAGCCAGGAAGAGGCGATGGCGCTGGCGGACCTGATCGTGGTGATGAACGACGGCAGGATCGAACAGGCGGCAAGGCGCCGCATACGGTAGGCTTCGTCGACGGTCCGGATGCCACGACGTTCGCTGCCGGCGAGACCGGCTGGTTCACGATGGTGCCGACGATCTACAACGCCGATACGCTGGGTATCCGTCCCGATCTGGTGGGCCGCGAGATTTCGTCCTGGGCCGACATCATGGACCCCGCCTTCAGGGGCAAGACCTCGATCCTCAACATCCCGTCGATCGGCATCATGGACGCGGCCATGATCATGGAGGCGATGGGCAACATCACCTATGCCGACAAGGGCAACATGACCCGCGAGGAGATCGACAAGACGATCGATTTCCTGATCAAGGCCAAGCAGGACGGCCAGTTCCGCGCCTTCTGGAAGAGCTTTGACGAGAGCGTCAACCTGATGGCTTCGGGCGAGGTAGTGATCCAGTCCATGTGGTCGCCGGCAGTCGCGGCCGTCCGCTCGAAGGGCATCCCGTGCGTCTACCAGCCGCTCAAGGAAGGCTATCGCTCGTGGGGCGGCGGTCTTGGGTTGGCCAAGCACCTGTCGGGCGCGCAGCTCGATGCGGCCTACGAGTACATCAACTGGTACACCTCGGGCTGGGTCGGCGGCTATCTCAACCGCCAGGGCTACTATTCGGCCAACATGGAGACGGCCAAGCAGTTCATGTCCGAGGACGAGTGGGGCTTCTGGATCGAGGGCAAGCCGGCGCAGGGCGACATCCTCTCCCCCGACGGCGTCGTGATGGAAAAGGCGGGCGCGGTGCGCGACGGCGGTTCGTTCGAGGAGCGCATGGGCAGCGTCGCCTGCTGGAACTCGGTGATGGACGAAGACCGCTACATGGTCACCCGCTGGAACGAGTTCATCGCGGCGTAAGCCTACGGGCGTTGGGAGCTCGCCAGATGGTGGGCTCCCGACGACCCCGCCAGCAATCCGATCGCCAGACTGAGGACCTTCATGGCCATCGCCGAGCAGACCGCGAGCCTGCCCACCGCCGCCGGCAAGGCGCGGAAGGTGCCGTTTTCGCTCAGGCGCGCCGCATCGTACCTGCAGGCGACGCCGCTGTGGCTTATCCTCGGCTTCTTCCTCGCGCTGCCGATCCTGTTCCTCGTCGTGGTCAGCTTCTGGGACTACGACTTCGCGCGGATGTATCCGGATTTCATCTGGACGAACTACATCGACACGCTGGGGTCGTGGGTCACCTGGAAGACCTACCTCAACACGGTCAAGTTCGCGGCGATCGTCTGGGCGCTGACGCTGGTCATCGGCTTCTGGGTTGCCTACTTCCTCGCCTTCCATGTGCGCAGCGCCACCGCGCAGATGGTGCTGTTCCTGATCTGCACGGTGCCCTTCCTGACCACGAACATCATCCGCATGATCTCGTGGATGCCGGTGCTGGGGCGAAACGGGCTGGTGAACTCGACGCTGGTGCAGGCGGGACTGATCGCCGAGCCGATCGAATGGCTGCTCTACTCGGATTTCGCCGTCGTGCTCGCCATGGTGCATCTCTACACGCTGTTCATGGTGCGCCGGTCTTCAATACGCTGATGCGCATCGACCGCTCGCTGATCGAGGCGGCGCGGGATGCAGGCGCCAGCGCTGTCCAGATCCTCTGGAACGTCATTCTGCCGCTGGCCAAGCCCGGAATGGCGATCGGCACTATCTTCGTGGTGACGCTGGTGATGGCGGATTTCTCGACCGTGCAGGTGATGAGCGGCGGGCAGTCGGCATCCGTCGCGCTGATGATGAAGAACCAGATGAGCCTGCTGCAATATCCGGGCGCGGCTGCCAACGCGGTGGTGCTGCTGATCCTGGTGCTGCTGCTCGTCGCGGGCATCCTCCGCATCGTCGATATCCGCAAGGAGCTTTGAGATGGGCAGGAAGCGCACGATCGGGTTCTACGTCCTGGCGGCCTTCTTCGCGCTGTTCGTGCTGTTCCTCTACGGGCCGCTGAGCGCGATCTTCATCCTTTCATTCCAAGGACCGAGCGGCGGGCTGACCTTTCCGCTCAACGGCGTCTCGGTGCACTGGTTCTTCAATCTGTTCGAACGGCAGGCGGTGGGCGATTTCGGCGCTAGCTTCACGCGCTCGCTGTTGCTGGGGCTAATGGTGATGGCGGCGACCGTGGTGGTGGCGCTGCTCGCGGGGCTCGCCTTCCGGCGCAAGTTCGTGGGCGCGACGCCGCTGTTCTACCTCACGATCGCCAGCCTGGTGGTGCCCTCTATCATCGTGTCGCTGGGCATCGGCGTGCTGTTCCAGCAGGTCGGGATCCGGCCGAGCTGGTTCGGCTCGGGCTACGGGGCGTACCTCACCTGGACGCTGCCATTCGGCGTCTTGATCATGTTCGCCGTGTTCAACCGCTTTTCGCCCAGCTACGAGGAGGCGGCTCGCGACTTGGGGGCCTCGCCGTGGCAGACCTTCTGGCATGTGTTGCTGCCGATGATCGCGCCGAGCCTGATCGGCGTGGGGCTGTTCGGTTTCTCGCTGAGCTACGACGAGTTCGCCCGCTCGCTGCTCACCATGGGCACGTTCAACACGCTGCCGCTCGAAATCTACGGCATGACGACGAATGTCACGACGCCGGTGCTCTATGCGCTCGGAACGGTGACGACGGTATTCTCCTTCCTCATCATCGGCGGCACGGTGGGGCTGATCGGGTTCATCAACCGCAAGCGGCTCAAAGCCTGATGCGTCTTCTGCTCATCAACCCTAACACCACCGCATCGATGACCGAGAAGGTGGGGCGCGCCGCCGAGCTGGTGTCGTCGGCCGGCACCGAGATCGTCGCCCGCAATCCTGCGACGGACCCCGCTTCGATCCAGGGGGCGGAGGACGGGGAGGCGGCGCTGCCGGGGCTGTTCGAGGAGATCGACAGGGCGGAGGGGTTCGATGCGATCATCATCGCCTGCTTCGACGACACCGGCCTCTATCAGGCGCGGCGGCGGACGCGGGTGCCGGTGATCGGCATCGGCGAGGCGGCTTACCACTATGCCATGCTGGTGGCGGAGCGCTTCTCCGTGGTGACGACGCTGTCGGTCTCGATCCCCGTCATCCAGGAGAACATCATGCGGTACGGACTTCGGCGCGCTGCGGCAAGGTGCGCGCGTCGAATGTGCCAGTGCTGGAGCTGGAGCGGCCGGGGTCGAAGGCGCGAGAAACGATCTCCGATGAGATCGCCTCGGCACTGCTGCACGACAATTCCGACGCGATCGTGCTTGGCTGCGCCGGTATGGCCGACCTCGCGGCTGACCTCTCCGCCCGGCACCATGTGCCAGTGGTCGATGGGGTCGCTGCTGCCGTCAAGCTGGCGGAGGGGCTGGTGAGCATGCAGCTCGGCACTTCGCAATCGGGACCGTTCCGGAATACGCTCGCGGCA
Organism: Pseudomonadota bacterium; assembly: GCA_023433985.1. Taxonomy (GTDB): domain Bacteria; phylum Pseudomonadota; class Alphaproteobacteria; order Rhizobiales; family Devosiaceae; genus Devosia_A. The sequence goes on from JAEYTN010000200.1 coordinate 8,825, forward strand.
TGAACTTCGAAATAAGACCGATGAGTGCCGGCGACCTCGAGGTCGCGCTCGGCTGGGCGCGGGACGAGGGATGGAATCCGGGGCTCGACGACGTGCGCCCGTTCCATGCGCAGGATCCGACGGGGTTCCTGATGGGCTGGGCGGGGACAGTTCGCATCGGCTGCATCTCGGTGGTGAAGTACGGCACGGACTTCGCTTTCCTCGGGCTCTACATCGTGCATCCGGCGCATCGCGGCAAAGGTTTCGGGAAGCGCATCTGGGATGCGGGCATCGCGAGTGCTGCGGGCCGGATCATCGGGCTCGACGGCGTGCCGGCGCAGCAGGAGAACTACCGCAAGTCGGGTTTCGCGTTCGCGCATGGGAGCGCCCGGTGGGGCGGGTCGCTGCGTGGACTGGTCGCCGCGCGCAGCTATGTCCGGCCGGTGACGGCCGAGGATTTCGCGACGGTGGCCGCGTTCGACAGCCGGCATGTTGCGGCACCGCGGGAGGCCTTTCTCCGCGAATGGCTGGCGCCGTCGCCGACGCGGCAGACCCAGGGTTATTTCGAGGACGGAGTGCTGCGCGGCTACGGCACGATACGGCGGTGCGTTTCGGGCTGGAAGATCGGGCCGCTGTTCGCGGAAACGCCGGCAATCGCCGAGACGCTTCTGACGACGCTGGTGACGCCGGCGGGGACCGATGCGGTCTATATGGACATCCCCGAGCCCAACAGGGCTGCACGAGAGATGGCGCGGCGGCTCGGTTTCGCGCCTGCCTTCGAGACGGCCCGGATGTATCTGGGCTCGGCGCCGACGCTCCCGCTCGACGCCGTGTTCGGCATCACTACGCTCGAGCTGGGCTGAGGGCCGGGGCCTTCAGGCGGCGAAGGTGCGATGCGTCGAGGCGCGGAAATGCGCTTCGAGGGCAGCGACTGCGCCCTCGACATCACGGCGCTCCAGGCACTCGATCACCTTGAGATGCTCCTCGATGGTATGGAGCAGGGCGCCGCGGAAACCGGGGCGGCGATGGACCTGCTGGGCCATGCGAATGTTTTCCTGCAGGCGCTGGTGGGTATCGAGAATGGCGCGGTTACCGAGCGCTTCCACGATTTCGCGGTGCATGCGGTTATCGAGCGCGAGGAAGCGGATCTGTTCGTCCTCGAACGGGCCCCCATCGGTCAGGCTGCGGCGGCATTCTTCGTGGCTCTCGCGCATGTTGGCGAGCCAGTCCTCGGTAACGGTGTCGCCGAAGCTGCGAAGGGCGAAAACCTCGATCATGATACGGAACTGGTAGTTCTCGCGGATGAAGGCGACTTCCGGGTAGACGATGCGAATGCCGGTCCGGGGCTTGATCTCGACGAGGCCGAATTCCTCGAGCAGCACGAGAGTTTCGCGTAAGGGGGACAGCGACAGGCCGAGCAGATCGCAGAGTTCGTTCTGCGTCACCACCATGCCTGGGGAGAGGGTGCCGTCCTGCATGGCGGCACGGAAACGGCGGTAGCCCTCGTTGTCGGCACGGACGTCGGTCATTCTCACCTGCTGGGCAGTCGGGGTGTTTCGCACTTTAGTCTATCAATCCGTCGCTCGAAAATCTCAGCACAGCCAAGGCAAACACAGGAATCTCCGTTGGTTCAGAGGGAGCGGGTTTGTCCCAGTGATCGAGGTTGATGACTCGGAGTGAGCCGGCCGACGCTTGACCTGAGATATTATTGATGCCCATTAATATCTCAATGGGGAGGATTGCAGTGCAGTCGCTGGGGCATCGCCACGCGGCCGGGGGTCGCTAGTGGCCGCGGTCGAACTCAGGAATGTCAGCAAATCGTTCCGGTTCGGTCAGCGAGGGCGTGGACCTGACAACCGACAAGGTCGAGTTCGTCGTCTTTGTCGGTGCATCGGATCTGGCAAGTCGACGCTCCTGCGCATGGTTGCGGGGCCGGAGACCGTTTCGGACGGCGGCATTCTCATCGATGGCAGGGATGTGACCTTCGACGAGCCGGCGGAGCGGGGGATCGCGATGGTGTTCCAGAGCTACGCGCTCTACCCACACATGAACGTGTACGACAACATCGCCTTCAACCTGCGGCTGGCTCGCTTCGACAAGGGCGAGATCGACAAGGGTGAAGGAAGCAGCGCGGATCCTGAGGCTCGGCGACCTGCTCAGTCGCTCGCGGGCAGCGGCAGCGCGTCGCGATCGGCCGCGCGATCGTGCGCTCCGGCATGCTGTTCGGTGCGGAGAAGGGTTACCGGCGGCAAGGCCGCTGAAGGTTTTAGTCCAGGAGAATACGAATGAAGATCACGGGGTTCACGGCTTGGCTGGTTGAGAGCGAGCCCGGACCGAAGTTCATCTGGCGCGACGGGCTGCCCGGCTCGCACGGAGACATTCCGCGCGGCAAGAAGCCTAAGAAGGCAGTGATCCGCATGGACACCGACTCCGGCCTCTACGGCGCCTTCGAGATCGGCCGCGGCGACGCCGTCGTCGACCTGATCGAGCGCCGGTATCACGAGTTCATCGGCGAGAACCCGCTGCTGACCGAACGCATGTGGCGGATGATCTGGGAACTCGACCGGATCGAAGAGATCCACATGCGCTCGCTGGGCATTCTCGACATTCTCTGCTGGGACGTGAAGTCGCAGCACGCCAAGATGCCGATCTACCAGATGCTGGGTGGCGACGACCGGGTGGTGCCAGCCTATGCCTCGACGGTCACATGGCCGACGATGGAAGAGTTCGAGCGCTACATCAAGCTGAGCCGCGATGTCGGCTTCAAGGCGTTCAAGCTCCATGCATGGGGCGGACCGGTGAAGCGCGATATCGAGCTGTGCAAGAACCTGCGGAAGTGGGTCGGCGACGATGCGGACCTGATGTTCGATGGCTCGGCAGGCTGGGACTACGTCAACGCGCTCGAATTCGGCAAGGCGATCCAGGACCTCGGCTTCCTGTGGTATGAAGAGCCGATGCGGGAGTTCCACCTCGGCAGCTACGCCAAGCTGTGCGAGAAGCTCGACATTCCGATCCTCGCAGCCGAAACGTCGGACGGCGTGCATGGCAACATGGCGACCTGGATCGAGAACAAGGCGCTCGACATGGTGCGCGTCTCGTCGTTCTACAAAGGCGGTTTCACCGGCTCGATGAAGGTGGCTCACCTGGGTGAAAGCCACGGCATGCGGGCGCAGGTGCACGGCATGGGTCTCGAAAACGCCCAGATATGCGCCGCCATTTCGAACAACGACTACTACGAGCAGCTCGTGATGAACGAGGAGCAGATCAGGGGCCTCGACAAGCTCGGGCCGCTGTCGATCGTCGACGGCAACCTGACCGTCAGCGACGAGCCCGGGCTCGGATACGAGTTCGACTTCAAGACGCTCGACGAGACGTGCCTGACGAAGGTTGAGGTCACCGAGCGCTTGACGCCGCAGCGGACTCTAGTACCTTGGCACTGATATATCAGGTTCTAGAACTGAGCGATCATAGGGAGGATGTAACATGACAATCAGGTTTGACCGGCGATCGGTCCTGAAGATGGGAGGCGGCCTGTTGGCCGCTTCGGCGCTCACGCCGATGAGCGCGTTCGCGCAGGCTGCCAGCATCAATTACTGGCACACCTTCACCAGCCAGAATGAAGCGGCGGGCCTGCAGGCAGTGTCGGACCTGTTCAAGGCAGCGCACCCCGACATCGCGGTGACGCCCGAGAACATCCCGAACCCCGAGTTCATGGCCAAGATCACCGCGGCCGTGGTGTCGGGCAGCCGGCCCAATGTCACGATGGTCGCGTCCGAGCGGTTCCAGGATCTGCTCGCCATGGGCGCGCTGACAGACATGACCGATCGGATCGCCAACTGGGAGCGCCGCGGCGACTTCGACGACAAGCGCTTCGATTCGATCAGCGCCGACGGCAAGGTCTACGGTGTGCCCGGGTTCACCTTTGTGGACTGGATGTACTACCGCAAGGATTGGTTCGAGGAGGCCGGTATCGCGCCGCCGACCACCTATGCGGAGTTCCGCGACGCGGCGATCAAACTGACGGACCCCGCCAAGGGTCGGTTCGGCTTCGGCCTCCGCGGCGGTCCCGGCGGCCAGAACTTCATCGTCAACGTCATGGAAGCCTTCGGCTCGCCCGTGCTGCACGACGATGGCACGATCGGGCTCGATCGCGAGAAGGCCATCGAGGCGCTCGACTGGTACTCGGGCCTGCTGGTCAAGGATAACGCGGTGCCCACCAGTGCCGCCAATGACGGGTTCCAGCAGGTGATCTCTGGCTTCCAGACCGGGCAGACCGCCATGATCTGGCACCACACCGGCTCGTACCAGGATATCGCCAGCAAGCTGAAGCCGGGCGTCGAGTTCGGCACGCTTGCGATGCCCGCGGGCCCCGCCAAGCGGGTGGCGCGCCTTGCCTACGCCTACAATTGCATCACCAACGAGGAGAATGCGGACGCGGCGTGGGAGTGGATCAAGTTCTGGGGCGAGCCCGATGCGGCCATCGCCTTCCTTGAAAAGACCGGCTACTTCCCGGCCTCCAGCGTGGCCGCTGCCGACGAACGCATCACCGGCAACGAGATGTACAAGGCCGCGGCCGAGACACTGGGCTTCGGCATTCCTCAGCCGAGCTTCCCGGGTGCCGCCGGTTGGGCCGAGGGCACGGTGCTGCCGGCGCTGCAGCAGATCCTCATCGGCCAGGCAACGCCCGAGCAGGCCGTTGACCAGATGATCCAGGGGCTGGCTGAAGCCACCTCCTGACACCATCCGGGCGGCCGGGCACGGCCGCCCACTTCTCTTTTGTATCTGCCTAGTAGGGAGCCTTGATGAACCGGGGCCGTTCCATCACTGCCATGCCGCCGCCACGTTCCGTCTGGGACGCGATGAATCCCGTGCGGTTGCTCGGCGAACTCTCCGAAACGCGTTACTGGATGTATCTGCTGCTGCTGCCCAGCTTGCTGCTCATCACGGCCATCGTACTGTTTCCGACGATCTACGGGTTCCAACTGAGCTTCACCGAGATGCGGCTCAACCGTCCGGCGGGCAATGGTGCATTCGTCGGGCTCAAGCACTATGCCCGGATGCTCTCGGACCCGATCTTCTGGGTGTCGCTGCGCAATACCGCAGTCTGGGTCACTTTCTCGGTGCTGATCGAGTTCCTTGTCGGGCTCGGCGCGGCTCTCGCCCTCAACCGCAACCTGCCCGGCAGCAAGGTCTT
>JAEYTN010000204.1 GCA_023433985.1 Pseudomonadota bacterium
GACCGATAGGGTGGCCGGCCGCGTGCTGAGCGTGAGCGGATTCAAGGAGAGCCGGCGCGGCTTCCTGACACGCGCTCTCGATCGCGACGACGTTCTCGACGCCACCATCCAGGGGCGCTCGGTGCGAATGCTGATCGCGCCGGACAAACCCATGCCGGCGCCCGATGACCTCGCCTCGGGCACTCGGCTCGAAGTTGCGCCCGCACTGCCGCGCTTCGAGGACGGGTTCATCGAGATCCTCGGCGGTGGCCCCACGGGCACCAGCGCGCTGGCCGAGCTCTATCGCGCCATTCCAGAGAGCGATGTTCCAGCCATCGAAGCCAAGGGCCTCACCAAGCGCTTCGGGACCTTCACGGCCGCGCGCGACATGCGCTTCGAAGTGCCACGGGGGCAAATCTTCGGGTTGCTCGGCCCGAACGGGGCCGGCAAGTCGACGACCTTCAAGATGCTCTGCGGGCTGCTGACCCCGAGCGAAGGCACCGGGGCGGTCGCGGGGAACGACTTGCGGCATTCGGCCGCGCAGGCCCGTGCCTCGCTCGGCTACATGGCGCAGAAGTTCTCGCTCTACGGCGATCTGTCGGTCCGGCAGAACCTCGACTTCTTCGCCGGCGCCTACGATCTCGACCGGGCGCGCGCCCGCCGAGCGATCGAAGCGATGGTCGACATCTTCGCGCTGGAGGGCAAGCTCAACGTCAACGCGGGCGGGCTGCCGCTCGGATTCAAGCAGCGCCTCGCGCTGGCCTGCGCGGTGATGCACGAGCCGGCGGTGCTGTTCCTCGACGAGCCGACCTCGGGGGTCGATCCGGTCGCCCGGCGCGAATTCTGGACCCACATCAACGGCCTCGTCGTGAAGGGCGTGACCGTTCTCGTCACCACGCACTTCATGGACGAGGCCGAGTACTGCGACCGGGTGACGCTGATCTACCGCGCCGAGCAGATCGCCAGCGGCACCCCGGACGAACTCAAGGGCAGCGCGGCCCAGATCGCGGGGCTCGATGACCCCACGATGGAGGACGCTTTCATCGCGCTCGTCGAAGAAAGCGACCGCCAACGCGAAGCGCGCGAGGCGGCATGAGCGCGCCGTCCATCCGCGTCGATCCGCGGCGGCTGCGCGCCCTGATGGTCAAGGAGCTCGCGCAGATCGTGCGCGATCCCTCGACCTTCCTGATCGCGCTCGTCCTGCCGATGCTGCTGCTGTTCCTGTTCGGCTACGCCGTCTCGCTCGACACCGCAAAGACGCGCATCGCGCTCGTGCTCGAGGATTCGAGCGCGCCCGCGCTTCGCCTGGCCCAGTCCTACGCTGCCTCGCCGTTCTTCGAGGTCGAGGCTTCGCGCTCGGTAAGGCAGGCGCGAGAGGCGATGGTGGCCGGTCGCGCCCGGGCCATCGTGGTGATCCCGCAGGATTTCGGTGCCAGGGCCAAGCTCGGCGCGGTGCCGCAGGTCCAGGTCGCCACCGATGGTTCGCAGCCCAATACCGCCAGCTTCGCCGCGGCCTATGCCGAAGGCGTGTACCGCGAGTGGGCGGCGGCCGAGGGAATCGCAGCCCCGCCGCCGGGCGCGAAAGTACCGCGCATCGAGCTGAGCGCGCGCTATTGGTACAACCCCGGCCTGCGCAGCCGATATTTCCTGGTCCCGGGCTCGATCGCCATCGTGATGACGATGATCGGCACGCTCCTCACCGCCCTCGTCGTCGCGCGCGAGTGGGAACGCGGCACGATGGAGGCGCTGATGGCGACGCCGATCAGCATGGCCGAGTTCATTGCCAGCAAGGTGCTGCCGTACTTCCTGCTTGGTCTGGCCTCGATGGCGCTCTGCACGGCGATCGCCGTCTACATCTTCGGCGTTCCGTTCCGCGGCTCGCTGCTCGCGCTGTTCGCGATCTCATCGGCCTTCCTCTTGCCGGCCCTCGGTCTCGGCCTGTTCATTTCTTCCGCGACCAAGAACCAGTTCGTGGCGAGCCAGATCGCGCTGCTCTCCGCGTTCCTGCCGACCCTCCTCCTTTCGGGTTTCATTTTCGAGATCGCCGCGATGCCCTGGCCGATCCAGGCGCTGACTTACGCCGTTCCCGCGCGCTACCTGATCCCCTCGCTGCAGACCGTCTTCCTCGCCGGAGACTTGTGGGGGCTGATCCTGCCCGACATCCTGGTGATGATCGGGTTCGGGTTCCTGTTCTTCCTGCTGTCGTTCCGCGTCACCCGGCGGAGCCTCGACTGATGCGACGGCTCGGCGCGATGATCGTCAAGGAAGCCTGGGCGCTGCTGCGCGACCCGAAGGCGCGCATCATCCTGGTGCTGCCGCCGCTGCTGCAACTGGTCATCTTCACCTACGCGACGACGCTCGACGTCAAGAACGTCGACATCGGCATCCTCGACCGCTCGAGTGGCGTCCATTCGAGCGAGCTGGTCTCGCGGCTCGCCGGCAGCCCGAACTTCCGCGAGCTGCGGCGGCTGGACTCGGCGGACGAGCTGCGCCGCGCCATCGACAACCAGGATGTGATCGCCGCGCTCGTGATCGACGCCGATTTCGATCGCGCGCTCGAGCGCGGCGAGACGGCGACGGTCGGCGTCGTGCTCGACGGTCGCCGCTCGAACGCGGCGCAGATCGTCGCCGGCTATCTCAGCCGCGTCGCCGCCGGCGTGGGCGCCGACCTGCTCCCGCGCGAACGGCCCGCCGGGGTGATCGTGACCAACTGGTACAATCCCAGCCTCGACTACATCTGGTTCACGCTGCCGTCGCTCGTGGCGATGATCGTGTCGGTCGCGGGTCTGTCCATCACCAGCCAGTCGGTCGCGCGCGAACGCGAGCTCGGAACGTTCGACCAGCTCATGGTTTCACCGCTCCGCGTGCACGAAATCCTGATCGGCAAGATGATCCCGCCGATGCTGGTGGGGGCGTTCAACGGCTCGCTCTACCTCGTCCTGGCTCCCCTTGTGTTCGGCGTGCCGTTCACCGGCTCCCTCGCGCTCTTCTTCATCTCGCTGTTCGTGTACCTGCTGGCGCTCGTCGGGGTCGGCATGCTGGTGTCCTCGGCCTCGCAGACCCAGCAGCAGGCCTTTCTCGGCTCGTTCCTGGTGACCACACCGATCATCCTGCTGTCGGGCTACGCCAGCCCGATCGACAACATGCCCGACTGGCTCCAGACGATCACCTACGGCAACCCCGCGCGCTACTTCATGGTCATCGTGCAGGGCCTGTTTCTCAAGGCGATGCCCGCCGCGGCCGTGTTCCAGCAAGTCTGGCCGATGCTCGCGATCGCCTCCGTCACCCTCAGCGCGTCCGCCTGGCTGTTCCGCGCCCGCATGGAGTAAACGTCGTGGCCCGCTTCCTGCCTCCCCTCCTGCTGCTTGCTCTGGCCGGATGCACCGTCGGCCCGGACTACGAACGGCCCCAGCCCGCCGTCGCCGAGACCTGGCTCGAGCCGACCGCGCCCGGGGAAGTCGACTCGGCGTGGTGGAACAGCTTCGGCGATCCGCAGCTCACCCGGCTCATCGAGCGGGCCCTTGCCTCGAACCCCGACTTGCGCGAGGCCGAAGCGCGGCTCGCCGAAGCGCGCGCCAATCGCGATGCCGCGCGCGGCGGGCGATTGCCGCAAGCGCGCGCGACGGGCTCGGCGACCGAGAACGTGATCAGCGAGAACGGCCAGTTGCCGATCGCCAACATCCCGGGCTTCGAGCGCGAATTCTCGCTGTTCGACCTCGGTTTCGACGCGAGCTGGGAGCTGGACTTCTGGGGCCGCAACCGGCGCCAGGTCGAATCCGCCGAAGCGCGCGCGGAAGCGGCGCTGTGGGGCCAGCGCGACGCACGTGTCGCGCTCGTGGCCGAACTCGCCCGCAACTATGTGGAGCTGCGCGGCGCGCAGGCCGAGCTGGGCATGGCCGAGGCGCGTGTCGAGGCCCACGGCGAGCTGGCGCGCCTCACCGCGCTCCGCTTCGAAGGGGGGGAAGCCAACCGGCTGGAAGCCGAGCAGGCGGAAAGCCAGCGTTCGACCGCGGCCGCCGCGCGCGATGGCTTGTCGGCCGAGGCGGCAGGCGCCGCCTATCGGATCGCCGTGCTGGTCGGTGAACCGCCCGAAGCCGTGGTGCCCGCCGTGCGCGAACGCGCGTCGCTGCCCGAACCGCCCGCCACGATCGCCAGCGGCATCCGGTCGGAGCTGCTCCAGCGCAGGCCCGACATCCGGCGCGCCGAGCGCGAGCTCGCCGCCGCCACCGCAGACGTTGGCGTCGCCACCGCGGACCTCTTCCCCCGCTTCAGCCTGCTCGGCAGCCTGGGGCAGCAGGCCCGCGAGCCGGGCGACTTGCTGTCGGGCGGCAGCACGCGGTTCTCGATCGGGCCGAGCTTCAGTTGGCCGATCTTCTCCGGAGGGCGCATCCGCGCCCAGATCCGCGCGGCCGATGCCCGCACCGATGCGGCTGCCGCGCGCTATGATGGCGCGGTGCTGGCAGCCCTGGCCGACAGCGAGGCCGCCGCCAACCGGTTCGCGAACGCCTCCGCCGCGACGACGGAAGCCATGCGTGCGCTCGATCGCGAAAAGGTCGCCTATCGCTTGGCAACCCTGCGCTTCGAAAAGGGCGAGGACGACCGCCTTGCCCTGGCACGGGCTCGCCTGCGCCTTCTCGACGCGCAAAGCCGCGAGCGCGATACGGCCGAGGCACGGGTCAGCGCCGCCATCTCACTCTACAAAGCGCTTGGCGGCGGATGGGACGGCCCGATGTCCTCACCCGAACAATAGGGCGCGCTCACGCAACTCGCTCCCAGCATTGCCGTGGCAAGCCCTCTAGTGTCGAGCGGTGAGGCGCGCGATCGCGCGGCGTCCATCAGCGAAGCGAGGACGGACGCTTGACCAAAATTTCCCAATGATTTGAGTGCCCATCTTTGTCGTCTTTGGGGCACCATGCTTCGGAATCCGCAGAATTCTGCCATTCCTTCGAATCCCAAACAGGTCAAAAATGGGCACCGTTGGCAGGGCCGACAGTTGGCAGTCCGCTCGCGAGCGATAGCATGTGCGAAAGACGGGCGGTCTCGAACCGGTTTTCGTGGTGATGGCGCTGCAAGCCGTCTTGCTCGGTACCGCCGCCCTTATGGTAGACAGTCACGTCGTGCCCGCCCGCCAAACGCGGGCAGTTAGCTCGACGTCGGGCCTAGGCCGAACGCGCGGCGAAGCGCGTCGAGCTTCGAACGGGTGAACGCTTGAGCAAGCGACGTGGTCGGCGCCATTCGATCGAAACCGTGGAATCCGCCCGGAACGACAAGTAGTTCGGTTGGCACGTCGGCCAGCGTTAGCCGGCGCGCGTATTCGATGTCCTCGCTCGCGAACAGATCGACACCGCCCACTCCGATCCACGCCGGAGCGAGACCAGAGAGGTTCGCGTGGCGGGCCGGAACCGCCCAGGCCGGCATGCTCGCGCCGCCGGGCTCGGCGCCCAGGAAACTCTTCCAACCCAGCCGGTTTTCCGCCGCTGTCCAACCGACGGTGGCGATATGCGGTGGCATCCTGACGGTGCTTCCCGTCCTGTCGTCGAGCATCGGATAGACGAGCGACTGAAAGGCCAACGAGATTTCGCCACGGTCACGAGCCTGAATCGCGAGGAGAGCGGCATGGCCGCCTCCGGCGCTCTCTCCCATGACCGCAATCCGCGCCGGGTCCACCCCCAGCGCCGCCGCGTTGGTATGAAGCCATTTCAGGCCAGCGTAGTTGTCTTCGATCGATTCGAGGTACCGCGCGGCGGGCGCGAGCCGGTATTCGACGCTGACGATCACGCAGCCGAGCCCCTGCGCCGTCTCCTGCAGATAGCGCAATTCGCCGCGCGCGCTGCCGAGAATGAAGCCGCCGCCATGCGTGTGGAGGATGGCCGGCCGGCGCTGCCCGGGATCCGCGTTGACAACGAAGACCTTGACCGCCGGCAGCGCGCCGTCGGCCGGCAGGTTCCGCTCGACCACCGGAATGCCCGGAATGAGCTCGGCCGGTGGCGGGCCGCCATCAGCCGGCATGGTGCGGAGCATCTCCTCGGTGATCGGCGGAAACCCGTTCTCGATCATCTCCCTCGCCGCGGGCCGCAATTCGGGCGCGATCGGCGCCAGGCGCTGCTCGATCGACAGGGCCGATGCCCCAATCCGCGCGGGCGGCTCCGCAGCCAGTGCGAGGCCGGCGCGGGTGGCGAAACCAGCCACTCCGGCCGCGCCGATGAAGCGGGCGAAGTTTCGTCGTGTCAGTTCCATGCGAGGTCTCCGGTGCGGCGCGCGATCACGCTGCGTGACTGTCAATCCAGGTGGCGAACAAGTCGAGCCAGGCACCGGTGGGTTCCCCGCGAACACCGGCGCCGAACCCGTGACCGCCGCGGTCGAACAGATGCGCTGCCACCGGGCGCCGCCGCCCCCGCATCGCGCCCAACATCAGCAGGCTGTTCTCGAGTGGAACGGCCGGGTCGTCGATCGCGTGAACCAGGAAGAGGGGAGGTGTTTCGCTGCTGACGTGCAGGTCGGGCGAGCGGCGCACGATGCTGCCCATGTCGGGGTCCGGGCCAAGTAGCCGAAGTGTCGATTCGGCGTGGCCAATGCCTTCGACCTGGCTGATCACCGGGTAGATCAGTCCGCTGGCGCGAGGCCGGGCGGACAGCCGGTCGATGGAGTCTCGCGCGGCATAGGCGGCCTCGGAAAAGCCGGTGGCGAGAGTCGCAGCGAGGTGACCGCCCGCCGAAAATCCGACGGTATATACTTGCTCCGCATCGTAGCGCATCGAGCCGGCCAGGGAGCGGATGAGCCTGACGGCTCGCTGTGCGTCCTGGAGCGGTACGTCCTCTCGTTCGTCCCAGCCTTCGCCCGGCAGCCGATAAACAAGCACAAACACCGTATAGCCGCGCGCCGTCATGTCGCGGGCGATGTCGGCACCCTCGTTGGCGATCGAAACGAACGTATAGGCCCCACCCGGGATCGCCAGCAGCGCGCGCCCGTTCGGCCGGGCCGGGCGGAACACGCGCAGCGTCGGCATCTCGACATTGCGCACGAAGATCGGCGGAGAATCCGCATCGATCGGCGGGGCCTGGAAGCCCCCGCCAGGCGGCCCCTCCGGCCAAAGCGGCAGCGAGG
>JAEYTN010000266.1 GCA_023433985.1 Pseudomonadota bacterium
CACGGGCAGCGAGCAGAAGGCGTTCGACAAGTCGGTCGCCGCGGTCGTCGGGCTCACCGACGCCTGCAAGAAGATCGCGCCCAAGCTCGCCTGAGGCCACAGCGCCGCCCGATCCCGCAAGGAGGCCGCCATGCGCATCGTGTCTCTGTCACTCGCCACCGCCGCCGTGCTTCTAAGCGGCGGCGCCCAGGCGGCGAGCGTCTACACCAGGATCGACGATGCGCAGTGCGAGACGCTCGAGACCTACGAGGACGGCGGGGTGGACCTGCGCTGCCCCGGCCTCGAGGGCTATGACGTGTTCGTCTCCGAGGGAGACGCGCGGCTCGACGTGGACTATGGCGTGAAGACCGAGAACTTCGAGACCTTCTCGGCCTTCAACAATATCGGCGACACCGTCGAATGGCTGACCAATGCCAGGGGTGTACCCGAGGCGGCGATCATCCGCTTCCTGATCAGCGTCGACGGGCGCGAGGCGCAGGCGCTGGTGGTCAGCCGCGTCAATACCGAGTCGCAGGATGGCTGCGTGATCGGCGTCGTCGACGCCCGGCTGGAACAAGCCAACGGCATGGCGCGCGGCATCGGCGCAATGGCCCCCAGCTTCGACTGCTCGATCGACCCCGTGGTGATCGCTCCCGGCGCGAGCGAACTCGTCGCGGGGTTTTCGGGCGCCAACCAACCGCCCTCCGAGTAACGGCAAAGGAGCCCACATGAACATCCACGAGCATCAGGCCAAGGCGCTGCTCAAGAGCTATGGGCTGCCGGTGGCGGACGGCGTGGCGATCTTTTCGCCGCACGAGGCCGAAGCGGCGGCGCTGGAGCTGCCCGGCCCGCTCTATGTGGTGAAGAGCCAGATCCATGCCGGCGGGCGCGGCAAGGGCAAGTTCAAGGAACTGCCGCCCGATGCCAAGGGCGGCGTACGCCTCGCCAAGTCGGCCGCCGAAGTGGCTGACAACGCGGCGCAGATGCTGGGCAACACACTCGTCACCAAGCAGACCGGCCCGGCGGGCAAGATCGTCAACCGGCTCTATATCGAGGACGGCGCCGACATCGCGCGCGAACTCTACTGCTCGCTGCTGGTCGACCGTGCGACCGGCCACGTGGCCTTCGTGGTCTCCACCGAGGGTGGCATGGATATCGAGGCGGTGGCGCACGACACGCCCGACAAGATCGTGACCGTCGGCATCGATCCGGTGGCCGGCGTGACCGAGGCGAACGTCGCCGAGCTGGTTAAGGCGCTGCAGCTCGAGGGCGGCGCCGCCGAGGACGCGAAGACCGTGTTCCCGGCGCTCTACAAGGCCTTCACCGAGAAGGACATGAGCCTGCTCGAAGTGAACCCGCTGATCGTCATGCAGAACGGCCATCTGCGCCTGCTCGACGCCAAGGTGAGCTTCGACAACAACGCCGCCTTCCGGCACGGTGAGCTTGCCGAGCTGCGCGACCTCTCCGAAGAGGACGCCAAGGAGATCGAGGCTTCGAAGTTCGACCTCGCCTATGTGGCGCTCGACGGCAATATCGGCTGCATGGTCAACGGCGCCGGCCTTGCCATGGCGACGATGGACATCATCAAGCTCTACGGCGCGGAGCCGGCCAACTTCCTCGACGTGGGCGGCGGTGCTTCCAAGGAGAAGGTGACGGCGGCGTTCAAGATCATCACCGCCGATCCGAACGTGAAGGGCATCCTGGTCAACATCTTCGGCGGCATCATGCGTTGCGACATCATCGCCGAAGGCGTGATCGCGGCGGTGAAGGAAGTGGGCCTCACGGTGCCGCTGGTCGTCCGCCTCGAAGGCACCAACGTCAAGGAAGGCAAGGCCATCCTCGACCAGTCGGGGCTCGATGTGATCTCGGCCGACGACCTCGACGACGCGGCGCAGAAGATCGTGTCGGCGGTGCAGGGTCGCGGCTGATGGGCCAACGCGCCGCATGGCTGGCCGGTCTGGTGGCGCTCGGCGCCGCCGACATGGCTGCGCTTGCGGCGCCGAGCGCCTATGACACGGCGCTGGTCCGCCAGTTCGCCGAGGTGTGCCTCAAGGACCGGACCAGCCTCGAGGGCGCGAAGTCGGCGGCGGTGGCGGACGGCTGGTCGACTGCCGAGGCCGACGCCGACCCGGAGCTCGCGGCGCTGATCGGCTTCTCGAACGCGGCCGCCAACGACGTGAAGATGAACAATGGCGAGTTCGACTTCGCCATCTATGGCAAGCCGACCGACAGCGGCCAGCGCTACCTCGTGCTCTCGAGCGCGCTGACTACCCCCGGCAACTCGCGGCAGAACATCGTCGGCTGCTACCTCTACGATTTCGATGCGGCCACGGCTCCCGATCCGGCGGCGGTCGATGCGCTGCTGGGCGCGACCCCGACGGCGCAGCAGGTCGATGCCGAAATCTCCAGCTGGCAGTGGAACCAGCCCACCTCCCTGCCGGGGGCGCTCGACGTCTATCTCACCTACGTGCCCGAAGGCAGCCAGTACCAGGCCCAGCACGGCTTCGCCGGCCTCGTCCTGCTGATCAACACTGCCATCGCCAGCCCGTCGGAATTGCCAGGCGCGGAGCCGACCGATGGTTGAGTTCGCTTGCATGCCGGGCGCAGCGCACACATATTCACACAGGTTGCCCTGTGGAAATATGTGGAGATGGTCATGAAGAACATCACGCTCGCCATCGACGACGAATTGCTCGAACGGTCTCGTGAGCTGGCGGGAAAGCGCGGCGTCACGCTGAACGCCATGGTGCGCACCTTTCTGTCAGACGCCGTGGCGCAAGATGAGCGGATTGCCAACGCCAAGAGGGGCTTACAGCGTCTGATGGACGAGTCCACGGCCGACATGGGCCGGGACTACAAATGGAACAGGGATGAGATTTATGCCGAGCGGGAAGATCGACTGTTTTCTCGACTCGAACATCCTCCTGTACGCGGCGGCCGGGAAGGTCAATGAACCACGAAAGTACGAGATTTCTCGGACGCTGGTGCTCAACCGCAATTTCGGCGTATCCGGTCAGACCCTCGCGGAGTTCTGCAGCGTTGCACGCCGCAAGAAGCTCATGGACGACATCGTCCTCGACCAATGGCTCGGTTATCTTGGCGAACTCGAACTGGTCCCGATTGATCAGGCTCTGGTTCGGGCCGGACTCGCCGTCGCACGGCGGTTCAACATCTCATATTACGATGCAGCACTACTCGCGGCAGCTGATCGCCTCGCGGCCCCGATCTTCTATTCGGAAGACCTTAACCACAACCAGCTTTACGGCTCGGTTCTCGTCGTAAACCCCTTCCTCGAACACTGAAGCAGCAGGAAACCGAAACCCCATGTCCATTCTCGTCAACAAAGACACCAAGATCCTGGTGCAGGGGCTCACGGGCGATTCCGGGACGCTGCACACGCAGTATGCGCTGGGCTACCACGGCACCAGGATGGTGGGCGGCACGCACCCCAAGAAGGGCGGCCAGACCTGGCACGGCAACGTGACCGGGGTGGGCGAAGTCGAGCTGCCGATCTACGCCTCGGTGGCCGAGGGCAAGGAAAAGACCGGCGCCACCGCGTCGGTGATCTATGTGCCCCCCGCTGGCGCGGCGGGCGCCATCCTCGAGGCGATCGAGGCCGAGATCGAGCTCATCGTGTGCATCACCGAGGGCGTGCCGGTGCTCGACATGGTGAAGGTGAAGGCGGCGCTCGAAAAGTCGAAGTCGCGGCTGATCGGGCCGAACTGCCCGGGCGTCGTCACTGCCGGCGAGTGCAAGATCGGCATCATGCCGGGCAACATCTTCTCGCGCGGCTCGGTGGGCATTGTTTCCCGCTCGGGGACGCTTACCTATGAGGCGGTGTTCCAGACCACCAATGCGGGGCTCGGCCAGACCACTGCCGTCGGCATCGGCGGCGACCCGGTCAAGGGTACCGAGTTCATCGACGTGCTCGAGATGTTCCTGGCCGACGACGAGACCAAGTCGATCATCATGATCGGCGAGATCGGCGGCTCGGCCGAGGAAGATGCGGCGCAGTTCCTCATCGACGAAGCCAAGAAGGGCCGCAAGAAGCCGATGGCCGGCTTCATTGCCGGGCTCACCGCACCCAAGGGCCGCACCATGGGCCATGCCGGCGCGGTGATTTCGGGCGGCAAGGGCGGCGCCGAGGACAAAATCGCCGCGATGGAGCGGGCGGGCATAATGGTGTCGCGTTCGCCTGCAAGGATTGGTCAAACCCTGGCGGAAGTCCTAAAAGGCTGAAGCAGGTCGTGAGCCGACGTTAAGGCGCGGGGCAGCACCCGCGCCTTAACGTCAAGCAAAGGTTAAGCGGGATAGCGTAATCCCGCACGCTGGACGTCCGGTCTTGAGCCTTTCCCGGACGATGTTGAGAAGGATGGCGGGGCGAAAAGGCCCTGCGGCACGAAGATGACCCGACAAGAAAAGAACGAACAGTTCTTGCTCTCTTCTTTCCTCTACGGCGGCAACGCCGACTACATCGAAGGGCTCTACGCCCGCTACAAGGCGGACCCGAACTCCATCGATCCCAGCTGGGCCAGCTATTTCGCCCGGCTGGAGGACCCCGCCGAACAGGTGCAGCAGAACGCGGAAGGCCCGAGCTGGCAACGGCGCGATTGGCCGCAGGCAGCGAATGGCGAGCTGGTCTCGGCGCTCGACGGCAACTGGGGCGAGATCGAGGTCAAGACCAAGAAGGCGCTGACCGAAACCGCCAAGGCGACCGGCGCCCCGGCGCCCACTCCGGTGGATGTGCTGCAGGCGACGCGCGATTCCATCCGCGCCATCATGATGATCCGCGCCTATCGCATGCGCGGCCACCTGCACGCCGACCTCGACCCGCTGAAGATGAAGCAGGACGATCCGGCGCCCGAGCTCGATCCGGCCAATTACGGTTTCACCGAGGCCGACTACAGCCGCAAGATCTTCATCGACAACGTGCTGGGGCTCGAATACGCGACGCTCCCCGAGATGCTCGACATCCTCAAGCGGACCTACTGCTCCACGGTCGGCGTCGAGTTCATGCATATCTCCGACCCCGAGGCCAAGCAGTGGATCCAGGAGCGGATCGAGGGCCCGGACAAGTCGATCTCCTTCACGCCCGAGGGCAAGAAGGCCATCCTCAACAAGCTGGTCGAGGCCGAGGGCTTCGAGAAGTTCCTCGACGTCAAGTATACCGGAACCAAGCGCTTCGGCCTCGATGGCTCGGAGGCGCTGATCCCGGCGCTCGAGCAGATCGTCAAGCGCGGCGGCGCGCTGGGCGTCAAGGACATCGTGCTGGGCATGGCCCATCGCGGCCGCCTCAACGTGCTCACCCAGGTGCTGGCCAAGCCGCACCGCGCGCTCTTCCACGAGTTCAAGGGCGGCGCCTTCTACCCCGACGAGGTCGAGGGCTCGGGCGACGTGAAGTATCACCTCGGCGCTTCGGCCGACCGTGAGTTCGACGGCCACACCGTCCACCTCAGCCTCACCGCCAACCCCAGCCACCTCGAAATCGGCGATCCGGTGGTGCTGGGCAAGGCCCGCGCCAAGCAGGACCAGCGTTCGGCGGTCGACGGCAAGTTCGTCGAGCCGCGCATGGTCGATCGCGGGGCGGTGATGC
>JAEYTN010000313.1 GCA_023433985.1 Pseudomonadota bacterium
CTCCACCTGCTCGAGCGGAATACCGGTGTCCTTGTCGCCGAAATGCATCTCGGTCGGCACCCTGGGCTCGAGGTCGATGTAGTTGGGGATGCCCCCACCGTAGTACCCCGACGCCGCGCTTATCCCGGCGCCGCGCGCCGCCGTCACCCAGCTGATCCGGCCGCCGAAGCAATAGCCGGTGATCCCCACCTTGCCGCCTTCCGACGCCGCCTTGATCGCGGCGTCCACGTCGAGCGGCGCGGTCTCGTGGCTGAACTTCTTCATCAGCTCGCCGATCACCTGAAACTGCTCGGGCGTGTAGTCATTGCTCTCGTAGCCGTACTGCACCCGGTCGAACATTGCCGGCGCCACCGCCAGGTAGCCGTGATGCGCATAGCGATCGACCACGCCGCGCACGAAATCGCTGAGCCCCCACACCTCCTGGATCACCACCACGCCGCCGCGCACCTTGCCTTCCGGCACGGCGCGATAAGCGTTGAGGGAAAAGCCGTCCGACGCGGTCAGTTTGATCCGCTCGCCCATGATGATCCTCGATTTTTCTTGTGAGTTGGCAGGAGAGTTCGTCACTTCATCGCATCCTGCCGATGAAGTGAAGCCCCTCACCACCCGGTGATCCCCGAAAAGACGAAGCCCGCGGCCGGTTCCGCGGGCTTCTGGTCATGGCCGTGCGATCAGGGCGCGAAGAAGTCCGCGTCCTCTTCCTTCAGGTACTTCTTGGCCCCTTCGGGGTCGATGTCGAGGCCGAGGCCCGGGCCGGGCAGCAGGTCGACATGGCTGTCCTTGACGATGTTCTTCACGTCGGGGAAGCCGATCACGATGTCCTCCCACCACGGGTCGGAGGCCGAGGGATACTCGAACGCGATGTAGTTGGCCGGCAGCGTGGCGCAGACGTTGATCAGCGCACCGAGCCCCAGCAAGCCGTTCGCCGTCCCGTGCGGCGCCATCATGATCGAGTGCATGTAGGCGTGCTCGGCCACCCACTTGAGTTCGGCGATGCCACCGATATCGGCCGGGTCCGGCCCCACCACGCGCACCGCCTGCGTCTCGATCAGTTCCTTGAAGTTGTGCCTCAGGCAGATCTGCTCGCCCGTGTGGATCGGCGTCTTGGTCGAGGTGGTCAGCTCGCGATAGGCCTGCGGGTTCACCCACGGCACGTAGTCGCCGGTCAGCATGTCCTCGAGCCACATGATGTTGTAGGGCTCCACCGCCTGCGCGAACTTGATCGCGTCGTTGAGGAACCAGCCCGGGCCGCAGTCGAGCGCCAGCGAAACCTTGTCGCCCAGCGCCTCCTTCATGGCGATCACGCATTCGAGCATGTAGTTGAAGCCATGCTCGGAGATCTGCCCCTGGTCCATGGCGCCGTGGTAGCCGGCCTTCTTGCCCACCGGGCCGTAATGGAAGTCGGAGTAGGTGTCCTTCATCGACGAGTGGAAGCTGAGCCCCTGCTTCACCATGAAGAATTTCTGCGGCTGCTCGGCCATCCACTTCACGTCGGCGGCGAAATCCTCCGGCCGGTCGCCGCTGCGCTTCTGCCGGATCGAGCCGTTGTAGACGCGCACCTTGTCCCGCACCTTGCCGCCCAGCAGCTTGTAGGCCGGCACGTTCGCGGCCTTGCCGGCGACGTCCCACAGCGCATGCTCAATCGCCGAAACCGCCGCACCGTACGGCTTGAACGAGCCGCGCTGGCGGATCTTCATCATGGAGCGTTCGACGTCCGTCGGGTCCTCGCCGATCAGCGCGTCGCGGAAATGCAGCACCCACGGCTTCAGGTAGCCCTTGGTGTATTCCACTTCGCCCAGGCCATAGAGGCCCTCGTCGGTGACGATGCGGACGATCGGATGCCGGCCGATGACGGCGCAGCGCAGGTCGGTGATTTTCATGATGCTCCCTCGGCCCCGAACGGGCCTTCTCTATTGGCTTGAAACGAAGGTGCCCCGCGGCGAGGCGAAAAGGATCAGGTGCGCGTGCTCCGCCAGTTCCCGTTGTTCCTGAGCGCCACGCCCATCTGCTCCATGATGTGGCGCCCCGAGCCCTGCACATGCGACGCAACCACCGCCGCTGCGCCCTCCGCGTCCTGGGCGCGGATGCAGTCGATCAGGTCGCGATGTTCCTTCAGCACCGCGTTCCGGCGGCTCAGCGAGGTCGGAAAGCGGCGCGTGATGGCGCGCAGGATTTCGCGGTGCTTCCACCACAGGTCCGCCGCGTGCCGGTTGTAGTGCCGGTCGTAGATGAACTGGTGGAACTCGGTGTCGAGCAGGCCGTGCTTCACCCGGTCGGCGTAGTTGTTGGCCTCGATCTCGGCCTGAATCCGTTCCAGCTCGACGATGTCGCTGTCGGTGGCGATCGACACGAACCACCGCGTCAGCGCCGGCTCGATCAGCACCTCGATCTCGATGATGTCGCGCACGAAATTCTCGTCGATGGCGATCACCCGCGCGCCGCGGTTGGGCTCCATCACCACGAATCCCTCGCCGCGCAGCTGCTGCAGCGCCTCGCGCACCGGGTTGGTGGACGTCTCGTAGCGCTCGGCCAGCTCTGCGACCTTCAGTCGCTCGTTCGGGTTGAGCCGGCCCGAGATGATGTCCTCGCGGATGAGTTCATAGACCGACAGGGGCTGCTCGAGCCCCTCGACCACCTGCATCTCGCTGATTGCCTCATCTCCCATACGGCTGGTTTATGCATCTTTTTGAGGCAAGCCAATCCCCTTTTAGGCACCATCCGCACGCGAAAGCCCACAAAGAATGTACAATCCATGTCGTGTTGACACAGAGTTCATTGTCTGTAGTGTTTGCGCCAACGGGCAGAAGCCGGTCCCTTTAGGCAGCCGGCCGCCGCAAAAGAACAGCGTGAGCTGTGGGAGTGCGTCGTCCGGCCGGGGGCCGGATGAACGCTAATATTGGAGGAGTTCCCTGATGACCGATTTCGATCGGCATGGTGGTGCTGGCCGGCCGGTCGTGCGCCAGGTTACTAAGTTTGCCGTCGCCGCGACCCTCGCGGCCTCCTTGATGGGCGGCACCGTGTTCGCGCAGACCGTCGACCTCAGCCAGTGGTCGCCCGAGTACGTGAAGTCCATCGCCGGCACCAAGCAGTTCGACGCCGCCAAGGATTG